>JAIETO010000017.1 GCA_019745005.1 Burkholderiaceae bacterium | reverse complement strand
GCACCCACGCCCAGCGTCATGCCATTGGCGCAAAACACGATGGCGTTCGATTTCACATATTTAGCCACGCGCCATGCGAACATCATGTCGGCCATTTGTTGCGGCGTGGGCTGGCGCTTGGAAACCACACGTATATCCGCTTCCAAAACGTTTTTTGCGTCAGGCGCTTGCACCAGAAGGCCACCACTGACGCGCTTAAAATCGTAATGATTGCGCGATGTGCCCAATGGAATTTGCAACAAGCGCACATTTTGCTTGGCGGCGAAAATCGCTAAGGCTTCTGTACTAAACGATGGGGCGATCAAGACTTCAACAAATTGTTTGGCGACGATTTCAGCCGCTTGGCCATCTAATTCGCGGTTGAAAGCGATGATGCCGCCGAAAGCCGATGTGGGGTCGGTTTGTAAAGCTTTTGAATACGCTTCAAATGGTGTCGCGCCCAAGGCCACACCGCAAGGGTTAGCGTGTTTCACAATCACGCAGGCGACCGTTTCCATTGCATCTTGGGTGCCCATGGATTTGACGCATTCCCACGCAGCGTCGGCATCGGCAATATTGTTGTACGAGAGTTCTTTACCCTGCAGTTGGGTATAGCTGGCTAATTCGCCGGGGGCAGAGCGCAAATCGCGATAGAACGCGGCAGATTGATGGGGATTTTCGCCATAGCGCATTTCCTGCACTTTATTGAAATGTAGATTCAAAGTTTGCGGATAGGCGCTGCGCGTGGCGTGGGCTTTGTCCTCACCCAAGCTGGTGAAGTAATTGGTAATAGCGCCATCGTATTGCGCTGTATGGGCAAACACTTTCTTCGCCAAGGCAAATTTACGTTCGTACGATACCGTGTTGTTGTGCGCTTTCATTTCGGCCAGCACTGGTGCGTAGTCACTCGGGTCGATTAGCACGACCACGTCGCGATGATTTTTTGCCGCAGAGCGCAGCATGGCGGGGCCGCCTATATCGATGTTCTCTATTGCGTCCTCCAAACTACACTCAGCGTTGGCAACCGTTTGTTGAAACGGATAAAGATTGACCACGACCATATCAATGCTTGGTATGCCATGTTGTGCGATGGCTGCCTGATGTTCTGGCATATCGCGCCGCGCCAAGATGCCGCCGTGCACCTTTGGGTGTAGCGTCTTCACGCGGCCATCTAACATTTCTGGAAAACCGGTGTAATCCGCCACCTCTGTCACCGCCAAACCTTGCTCCGCCAATAATTTTGCCGTCCCGCCGGTTGACAAAAGTTGTACTCCTAATGCCGCAAGTTCTCGCGCGAACTCAACGATGCCAGTTTTATCGGAAACAGAAATGAGTGCTTGTTTAATCATGATTGGAAAATGGAATGAGTGGTCGGGAAAGATGTGAAAGCGAAAGTGCTGCTAAGTATTTTGGCAAGTTGGAGGAGCTGAGCATGAACAAGCTTGGTGATCATCGTCAGCCAATTTGCATGAAATTCAGACAGCCTCTCACAAAATCACAAGCACGCGCATCGGTCAACACAGCGGCGCATTGAAGCGGAGACTCAAAGCAAGCCATGCTGCTGTAATTTTTTTCGCAGTGTATTGCGGTTGATACCTAACATTTCTGCCGCTTGCGATTGATTACTATCCGCCCGCGTCATCACGACTTCTAGCATGGGTTTTTCTACCGCATTCACCACCATGTCGTAAATATTTGAAGCAGGCTCTTCGCCCAAATCGCGGAAATATTTCTCTAAATTTTTTAGAACGGCTTCTTGTAGACTTTCTTTGCTCATACTTTTGTTTTTATGTTGTTGCTTGGGTTATGCAAAAAGCAGTATCGACGTGAACTCTTTTGGAGACCAAATCAAGCTGCTAACTTTTCTTGTGTGGGGCGATATTGTAAGCGTTGCCCCTGTCGGCTTTGAAAGAAATTTTTGACTGCATTTAATTGCTCAGTGCAGTCAGTGAGGAGATTCATTTCTTGGCGAAATTCTTCGCCGCCTACTAAATCTTGTACGTACCAACCGATATGCTTGCGCGCCGTACGCACGCCCATGAATTCGCCGTAAAAAGCGTAATGGGCTTGTAAATGCTCGTCCATGAGTTGGCTCACTTCTGCCACTAAAGGTGCGGGTAAATGCTGTCCTGTCTTGAGGAAGTGCTCGATTTCGCGAAAAATCCACGGCCGCCCTTGTGCGGCGCGCCCTACCATGATGGCATCTGCGCCCGTGTACTGTAAAACGTAGCGGGCTTTTTCTGGCGTGTCGATATCGCCATTGGCAACCACGGGAATGGCAACGCTTTGCTTGACTGCTCTGATGGTGTCGTATTCAGCGTCACCTTTGTAACCATCAGCGCGGGTACGGCCATGCAAGGTCAGCATTTGTATGCCCGCTGCCTCGGCAATTTTTGCTACGGTCAGCGCATTTTTGTGCGCGCGATCCCACCCTGTACGAAATTTCAGAGTGACCGGCACATTGACGGCACGTACAACTGCATCCAGAATTTCGGCAACCAGATGTTCGTTTTGTAGAAGCGCCGAGCCGCACCAGGCATTGCAAACTTTTTTAACGGGGCAACCCATATTGATGTCAATGATTTGCGCACCACGGTCAACATTATGGCGCGCGCAATCTGCCAGCATTTTGGGGTCTGCGCCTGCGATTTGCACGGCTTTAGGTTCCATTTCGCCATCGTGATTAGTGCGACGCGATGATTTTTCCGTCGCCCAAAGTTTGGGGTTGGACGCCGCCATTTCCGATACCGCATAACCCGCGCCAAGCTGTTTGCACAATTGGCGAAATGGTCTGTCAGTTACCCCAGCCATAGGCGCAACAAATAGATTATTCTTAAGCAGGTGAGAACCAATTTGCATGGGGAGAAGTGCTGAAAAGGGGTTGAGAATTTTTGGCGAGGTGCCATTCTAACTGAACTAATTTAAATTCTGCCTAAATATTGAGCAAAATTTGATCATTCGGTAAAGAATATTTTTCTCTATTTATTGTGAAGAATTCATAGATTTTGATGTGACGTTTTTTCGATATTCACTTTGTCTCACCTCAACTTATCTGTAAGCAACACATTCTTTGCGCTTTGCTCTTGCTTCCCGTATATTAGTTCGATCCGCGTAGAAACTCTGAGATATTAGGTTTTAGTCAATTTTTGTGTTATCGTTTCGATAATTTCACGACAATTGATTCAACTACGATAGGCAGGTTTCGCGATGAACCCATTAAAACAAGTGGCCGTAATGCAAAACACTAATCAACGATTTTTGCTCGAGATGATCGGTTTTTCGGGCGCTGAGAAGAACATGCTCTCGTCGACTTTTCGTCTGACCAGCAGACGTGAAATCAGCTATACGGAGCCGACCTCCGATGATCAGCGGGCAGATATCTATTTGGTGAATGCGGATGATGCGGAAGCGCTGAAATCCATGCAGGAACACCAACCGAACAAACATTCCCCTGCCGTGGTTCTTGGTCGTCAGCCAGTTGATGTAGGTTGGCCTTTCGTTAAAAAACCCATTCAATGGATGCGTCTTTTTGAACAATTAGACGAAGTCATGCACAACGCTTTGTTGGAACGCAGTCAACGTGAAAAAAATGTTGATGGCATGTGGGACGGTCAAACCTTCCGCCGGCAAATGGACAAGAAAGTCGCGGACACTCCCGTATTCGTACCACCACCTTTACGTGAGCCCGTCTTGGTGGTTGACGACAGCGCAACGGTGCGCGCGTTTATGCGTATGAAGTTGGCACCGTTCCATTTCGATGTGGATTACGCAGAAAATGGCGAACAAGCAATCGATATGGCGCAGGCAAAAGCCTACACCTGTATTTTTCTCGACATCATGATGCCTGGCATTGATGGTTACGAAGTGTGCAAGCGCATCAAAGGTAATGAAGCTACCAAGAAAACAGCCGTGGTCATGCTCACAAGTAAGTCGGGCATGTTCGATAAATTCCGTGGCAATTGGTCAGGTTGTGATGCCTACTTGGGCAAGCCAGTCGCGGAAAATGACCTGTTAGCGACGATCGCTAAATTTTTGCCGAGTGCGCGCGGCTAAATTGTTGAGTGCGGCTTCGTAAAATTCACACGAGTGGGCGCCGTCTAGGGTTTGGGCGCTTAACTCTCATCCAAACTACGCCTATCCAAGTGGGCAATATCACCCCATTGCACTAGCTTAATGGTGCTGCCTGCTACTTGAAAGCGATTGATGCTGGCGTTCAGGATAGTGACTTCGCGCTGCGCATTCAAGGCAAGATGTTTTGCGGCACGATAAGCGCATTCCAACACGCCACCGTGCGCGACAAGCGCAATCTTCCCACCTTGAAAACGCGCCGCATAATCTTCAATGACGCTGAGGCAGCGTGCGTGAAACTCACGCATACTTTCACCCACGTAGTTTTGATTGCTTTCTGCTGCAGGGAAGCGAACCTCAGGATTGCGCGCTTGCCAGTTTTGGTACGCATGCGGAAATTTCTCTTGTAAGTCGCTGTACAACACGCCTTCAAATCCACCAAAGCAACGTTCGCGCAGGCGCGGGTCTTGGGTAAATTCTTGATGTTGGTATTGCGCGATGGCTGCGGCTGTTTGGCTGGCGCGTTGCAAATCACTGGAGAAAATCGCATCCAACTTCTCCGTTGCTATTGCACGACCAAGCGCATCGGC
This sequence comes from Burkholderiaceae bacterium, assembly GCA_019745005.1. Lineage (GTDB taxonomy): Bacteria > Pseudomonadota > Gammaproteobacteria > Burkholderiales > Burkholderiaceae_D > Undibacterium. Next base: position 4,036 of record JAIETO010000017.1, on the reverse strand, counting down.
TTGCATGATGCCCGCTTCATTGAGCGGTATGTCCAAATGGCCTTGAATGCGCCGCACCGCGTTCCATGCAGTTTCGCCATGACGAATTAAAAGTACGTCGGTGAATGGTGTTGTCGTCATCGCGTTACGTTTGTGCTGCGGTTTGTAGCCAAAAGGTGACGGGACCGTCGTTGGTCAAGCTTACTTGCATATCCGCACCAAACACACCCGTTTGAACATGGGAATGTTTGCTTGCAGCTTGCGTCACGAAATACGTAAAGAGTTGGCGCGCAAGCGCTGGCGGTGCGGCGGGTGTGAACGACGGGCGGGTTCCCGATTGCGTGTCCGCAGCCAAGGTAAATTGCGGCACGATCAACAGGCCACCGCTCACATCTGCAAGGCTGCGATTCATTTTGCCTTGCTCGTCTGAAAATACGCGGTAGTTGAGTAGCTTCGTGAGCAAGCTGTCCGCTTGTTGCTCTGTATCTCCCCGCTCGGCGCACAAGAACACCAGCAAACCGGCATTGATCGCGCCAACCGTGGCATCGTCAACCACCACGCTGGCATGACGCACGCGCTGCAGTAACGCAATCATGCGGAGAAAGTAATCTTAGCGAACTTGCGCTTACCCACTTGCAAGACGAAACTGCCGGCTGCAACCTGCAGGGCTTTATCACTAATCACGGCACCATCAATCCGCACGCCGCCTTGGTCCACCATGCGCATGGCTTCTGAGGTCGACGCGCAGAGATTGGCTTGCTTAAGCAACTGCGCAATCCCCATGGGCGCGCCAGTGAGCGAGATCTCTGAAATATCGTCAGGAATGCCGCCTTTGGAACGGTTCACAAAATCTGCCAAGGCATCCGTCGCTGCTTGTGCGCTGTGAAAGCGTGTGACAATTTCCTGCGCCAAGGCGACTTTGATATCGCGCGGATTCTGTCCTTCGTTGACGGCCTGTTTATAGCTTGCAATTTGTGCCAAGCTAGAAAACGAGAGCAGATCGTAGTAACGCCACATCATCTCATCAGAAATGCTCATTACCTTCGCAAACATCGTGTTAGCTGGTTCAGTGATGGCGATGTAATTGTTCTTCGACTTGGACATTTTTTCCACGCCATCCAAACCTTCCAGCAGCGGCATGGTCAAGATACATTGCGGTTCTTGTCCATAATCTTTCTGCAATTCTCGGCCCACCAACAAATTGAATTTTTGGTCCGTGCCGCCCAATTCTAAATCTGCCTTTAAGGCGACAGAATCGTAGCCCTGCATCAGTGGGTACAGAAATTCATGCACGGAAATGGGCGTTCCAGCTTTAAAACGCTTCGTAAAATCGTCGCGCTCCATCATGCGAGCGACCGTGTATTTTGAGGCGAGCTGGATCATGCCGCGCGCGCCCAAAGGGTCGCACCATTCAGAGTTGTAACGTATTTCGGTTTTGCTCTCGTCTAACACCAAAGACGCCTGCTTGAAGTAAGTTTGCGCGTTGAGTTCGATTTGTTCGCGCGTCAATGGCGGTCGCGTCGCATTGCGACCAGAGGGGTCGCCGATCATTGATGTGAAGTCGCCAATTAAGAAGATCACGGTATGGCCAAGATCTTGCAATTGCCGCATCTTATTGAGCACCACCGTATGCCCCAAATGTAAGTCAGGGGCCGTGGGATCTAAGCCAAGTTTGATGCGTAAAGGCTGGCCAGTTTTTTCCGCACGCGCCAATTTTTGCGCGAATTCAGCTTCAATGAGTAATTCGTCAACACCGCGCTTAGTTACATTTAAGGCGTGCTGTACAGCGTCAGAAAGCGGAAGTTGATGTGGGCTTGTGGTCTTCGGGTCTTGGGCAGTAACGAGTGTCATTATAGGTGTGCGATTTTGGTTCGAGAAATTGACTACAAATGTTAGGAGCGTCGTTAGTATTTTTTTGATATTGCAAGAAGAATTACTTCGGGGTATTTTGTAACACCGCTAGCCGAAAAGCAGCATTAAATTCATAATTAATGTTTCGTCTCAGCAAAACTCCTATTGTGCAGGACACCAAGAGCGTTTGCGGTAACGATAATGCAATCGATGCTTAGTTCGATGCTACAAGATTAAGTCATTACATTGTGCTGTGCCTGTTGCTTAAATTTTGCGCGCGCCAATGTGAAATTCTTCAACTCAAGAGTGAATTTTAAACTATTGCATGCATTCAACAGAACAAATCCACGATTCAGCAGCAGCCAGTCAGTCCTCTTTAGGCATTAAACGCAGCTCTCGCTTCATCCCATTCATCGCTTTGTTTGTCGCGGTTTGCGCCGTCGGCGCGGTTGGTGTTGCGCCGCTGGCCCCTGATGCTGCGCTGATGCCAGTGAAAATGGTCAGCCAAGCGATTTCCTTACCTAGCCTTGACCAACAAGTCGCGCAACTCGAAAACGAGACCCAGCACTTCGTCAAAGAGGAGCGCGTGCAACGGGGCGATACCTTAGGTGCGCTTTTCTTGCGCTTGGGGATTGATGATCAAGAAGCCATCGATTTCGTCAAGACCGACCCCTTGGCGCGCAGCTTGATGCAGGTAAAAGCGGGCAAAGCCTTGCGTGCGCAGACCGATGAGGAGGGCGAACTCGAATGGCTGCAAGCTAGCTTTCAAGACGGCAATGACAAGCCCACCAAAACGATCAGCGTCACCCGTGATGAAAACGGAAAATTGCATGCAAGCGAGGTCGTTGCAAAGCTAGAGCGCCGCATTGAAATGAAATCGGGCGAAATTCGCTCGTCGCTGTTTGCAGCAACCGATGAAGCACAAATCCCCGACAATGTGGCGACACAAATCGTCAGCATGTTTGAGACAAATGTTGACTTCCGTTATTTGCAAAAAGGCGACCACTTTAACGTTGTCTACGAAACTTTTTGGCAAAATGGCGAACTGGTCAAAACGGGGCGCGTGTTGGCGGGCGAATTTAGTAATGTTGGCAAATTGTTCCAATCAGTTTGGTTTGATGAAGCTGGCGGCAATGGCGGCTACTACAGCTTTGATGGAAAGTCGTTGAAGAAAGCCTTCCTGAAATCACCATTGGAATTTACCCGCGTTTCATCCGGCTTTGCGATGCGTGTTCACCCCATCTCTGGGCAATGGAAACGCCACACTGGCGTTGACTTTGCGGCAGTCACTGGTACACCCATTCGTGCTTCGGCTGATGGCGTCATCGATTTCGTAGGCGTTCAAGGCGGCTATGGAAACATGGTGATTGTGAAACATTGGTCCGATTACACCACAGCCTATGCGCACATGAGTCGCTTTGCAGCAGGCATGCGTAAAGGTACGAAAGTTCGCCAAGGCGAAGTAATCGGTTATGTCGGCACAACAGGTTGGTCAACTGGCCCTCATTTGCACTATGAATTCCGCGTTGCTAATCAACCTAAAGATCCGATGGCCTTGAATATTCCGAATGCCGCGCCACTCGCCGCCAGCGATCTGCCTCGCTTTAAAAATATCGCGGCTGACATGGCACACCGATTTAATTTACTGCGCCCAGAACGCAGCGTCGCGATTGCTAAGCTCGCTGCAAAGTAAGCGGAGAGTTTAGGAAAAACCTGATACGCAGTCACCTTAGCGAAAGACCCAGTAGAATACAAAAGCCGAACCGCAAGTTCGGCTTTTTTACATTTGAAGATCGTCGCGCAGTACGTTTTGCAGAGGCCTCAACCTCGCTTTATTGGAAAGTTCGACCATGGAATCTCAACATTGGTACATCGGCTTGATGTCTGGCACCAGCCTCGACGGGGTCGATGGCGTCTTGGTTCACCTCCCGCCCAATTCACAATCAACCATGCATTTGCAGGCAAGCAGTTTCCGACCCTTTGGCGATGCCTTGCGTGCATCGGCGCTGGCTTTGCAAGCGGCAGGCAACAACGAGATAGAACGCGAATGCGAACTTGCGAATGCCTTGACCAAGGTCTATGCAGACTGTGTACAAGAATTGACCTCGGCGCTGTCGCATGCGCATCCCGGCGCGCGGGTTTGCGCAATAGGCGTACACGGGCAAACCATACGACATCGGCCAGAACTTGGATTCACGCGCCAAGT
>JAIETO010000277.1 GCA_019745005.1 Burkholderiaceae bacterium | reverse complement strand
AGCTCATCGAGAAAAAAAGACGCCACTTCGCGCGCATGTTCGGGGTTTGAAAATTGTCTTTCGGTTGGAAAGGTGTAGGTCTCCAGCCACGGCAGCAAACCTTCTGCGGGCGAGGCGATGATGTCGGTTTGTGGATAGTGCACGTGGCTATCGATGAAACCGGGCATGATAATTTTGCCCGGAAAATGCTGCACCTCAACGCCCGCAGTGAGCAAATGCTTTAGCGTGTTGTAATCGCCCGCCGCAACCACCAAGCCCTCAGAAACAATTAACAAGCCATCCGTGTGCCATTGAATAGCAGACGGGTTGTTATGCGGATCATCCGTAAAATAAAACAGGCTGGCGCGATAGGCCTGTTGTGCTTGCTGTCCGGGTTGTGTTGCTATTGTCGGTGTTTGCATGTTCATGAATGTTTGATTTAACCTGCTAAGCGAACTCAGCAGTTTCGAAGTGAACCCCATTCAAAACCACTAAAGCAAAAGATGCTTGCGCTTTATTCATAAGGGTTTCCAGCCAAAAAGCCGCCAAGAAGCCCGTAAATAAAGCGGACGCCTTCGTTGCTGATTAGCTTACTCGGTGCTATTCCTGTATGGATTCTATCGCACGCAAAATGGCTTCAGGCGTCGCAGGTGCTTGTAAAGGCGGACTGCGTCTGTGGGCAGCAAGGCTAGAAATCGCATCCCGTATCGCGAAGAACACTGAAAACGGCAACAGCAAAGGTGGTTCACCCACAGCTTTTGATTGGTGAATACTTTCCGGTAATTTGGGGTTGTTGAACAAGGCAACACGGAAATCACTAGGGCAGTCGGAAATTGCTGGAATCTTATATGTCGACGGCGCGTGCGTGGTGAGTTTGCCTTCGGCATTCCAGACCAACTCTTCTGTTGTCAGCCAACCCATGCCTTGAATAAATGCGCCTTCAATTTGGCCGATATCGATGGCGGGATTAAGTGACTTCCCAGCGTCATACAAAGCATCGACCCGCAAACATTTCCATTCGCCTGTTAAGGTATCCACAATGACTTCAGATACGGCGGCACCGTAGGCAAAATAGGCGAAGGGGCTACCGCGCATGCATTTTGCGTCCCACGATAAGCCTGGCGTCGCATAGAAACCATCTGACCAAAGCTGCACGCGCGCCAAGTAAGCTTGTTTGACAACTTCGGCAAAAGGCAAACTCTGTTCCTGGAAATAACAAACGTCAGCAAAAAAGGTAATGTCATCCGCCTTGGCGTTAAGACGTTTGGCAACAAAATTAGCGAGCCGTTCACGAATTTGGCGTGCCGCATCTTGCGCGGCTTTGCCGTTTAAGTCAGTGCCAGTCGAAGCGGCGGTCGCCGAGGTATTGGCGATCTTGCTGGTATCTGCCGCAGTCACTTTTACTTTGGAAAATGAAATACCCAGCTCGTGCGCCACGACTTGGGCAATCTTGGTATTCACCCCTTGCCCCATCTCCGTGCCGCCGTGGTTCACCAAAACCGAGCCATCGGTGTACACATGCACCAAGGCGCCCGCCTGATTGAGATGGGTCACATTAAACGCAATGCCGAACTTTAAGGGTGTGAGCGCAATGCCTTTTTTGAGAACCGGGCTGGTGGAGTTGAAAGCGGAAATCCTACCCCGTCGTTTCAGATACTCGCTGCTGACTTCGAGTTGCTCGACAAGCTCGTGGATCACGTTGTCAGCAACAAATTGGCCGTACGGCGTGCTGTTACGTCCGTCTTTAATGCTGCGACCATAAAAATTGCGCTTGCGCACGGTTAATGGATCGAGGCCAAGATTACGTGCGATATCGTCCAAAATATTTTCAATCGCAATCGCGCCCTGCGGCCCACCAAATCCACGGAAGGCCGTATTCGATTGCGTATTGGTCTTGCCGCAAAGTGCTTGTATATCGACGTCAGAAAGATAGTAGGCATTGTCAAAATGGCAGATTGCGCGCGTTGCAACTGGGCCAGATAAATCGGCGGAAAATCCCGCACGTAACACCATTTGTAGGCGTGCACCAAGCAGCACGCCAAAGTCGTCGTAGCCGACTTCGTACTCGTAATAAAACTCGTGCCGTTTACCTGTCACCATCATGTCGTCGTCACGATCGGCGCGCAATTTAACCGGACGCTGCAAGTGATAAGCACACAATGCGGCACTGCCCGCCCACAGCGCAGATTGCGATTCTTTACCGCCAAACCCGCCGCCCATACGACGACATTCCACCACCACCTTGTGCGCCGCCAAGCCTAAGGCATGGGCAACCACGTGCTGCATTTCACTGGGGTGTTGCGTAGAAGAATACACAAACATGCTTTGATCTTCTTTGGGAATCGCGTAGGCGATTTGTCCTTCTAGATAAAACTGTTCTTGCCCACCGACCTGCAGCTTTCCCGTTAATCGATGCGGCGCGCTGCTGATTGTGGCTTGAGGATTGCCCTTTTGTAAGCGTAATGCGGGAATCACCAAAGCGTTCGCTGCACGTGCTGCTTGCGGTGTCAGTATCGGTGGCAAATCCCGATAGGTAATGCGCACTTTGCGTGCGGCGCGGCGAGCGAGATCGTGGCTACTTGCCACCACCACAAAGATCGGTTGCCCTACGTATTGCACCAATCCATCTGCCAAGATGGGATCATCGTGAATGATGGGACCGCACTCATTTGCACCCGGAAAATCTTTCGCCGTAAAAACCGCCGTCACGCCTTCACTTGCAAGTACGCTTGTCAAATCAAGGCTGAGTATTTCGGCGTGTGCTTTTTGCGATAAGCCAAATGCGGCATGTAAAGTTCCCTGTAGCTCTGGAATGTCATCAGTGAAGGTCGCGTTGCCTTCCACGTGCAAATGGGCAGATTCATGCGGACGGGCATTTCCAATCTCGGCAACTTCTGTCCAGTCCGTTGTTTCAGCTTCGGAAATTGTTGGCGTAGTTATAGGTGCGGGCTTCGCTGATGCAACATCCTCTCGTATAGGTGTATTTGGTAACGCATCCGGCAGCATATTCGCCGCCTGATAAATCTCTAGTAACTTATCCATGGGCAAAGACATTCAAAGCAGTTGCGGCCAGCGGCGCACTGGGGCGCGTTTCTAACCAAAATCGACGTAGTAAATTTTGTGCCGTCTTGACACGATATTCTTTGCTGGCGCGCATATCGTCGAGCGGCGTGAAGTCGCGTGCCAATGCCAAGCAGGCGAGGTTCAGTGTCGCTTGTGTCCACGCCTTGTTTTCAAGAAGCGCTTCAGTAAGATGCGCGCGTTGCGGAATACCCGCCATGCCACCAAATACAACCCGCACTTGTTTGAGTGTCTCACCATCAAAATTCGCACTGAAGGCGGCACATACGGCGGAGATGTCTTGATCGTAGCGTTTGCTTAACTTATATGTGCGGAAAATGCGTTGCGGTGTCGGCAAAGGCACTTGAATGCTGGCGACAATTTCGTCAGGCAATAAGTCTTTTTTCTGATAGGCCAAATAGAATTGATCCAAGGGTATGCGACGTTCACCACGCACGCTCTGCAAAGACAGCGTTGCATTCAAAGCGATCAACCAAGGCATGGAATCACCGATCGGCGAACCATTTGCGACATTACCGCCCAAGGTGCCCACATTGCGAATCGGTAACGAAGCAAAACGCTGCCAAAGCTCAGTCAACTGCTGCGGATAGTGTTCACACATTGCGCGATAGGCATCATTTAAAGATACTCCGGCACCGATGTCTAAAGTCTGCTCATTAACAACGATACTTTGTAGTTCACGAACCTTGCCGAGATAAATGATGTCACCCAAATCACGGAATTGTTTTGTGACCCAGAGACCCACATCGGTCGAACCCGCCAATAAAGTGGCGGCTGGTTTTGTCGCGCGGAGAGTTAATAATTCCGCCAGCTTTTGTGGCGCATAAAATGATTGCGTGCCATGCTGATAATGCAAAGATGCTGGGCGCTGCAACGCGCGCAAACTTTGTTTTAAGGCGTCGCGCTGGAACGATTTTCTCGGAAGCGTCAGCATTTTATGTGCTGCATCAATAATGGGTCGGTAGCCTGTGCAACGGCACAAGTTGCCTGATAAAGCCTCGTTGATCGTGGCACGCTGTAATGGTGCAGTGCTGTCTTCGTTTCGTAAATACAAATCCCACAATGACATCACGAAACCAGGAGTGCAAAAACCGCATTGCGAACCGTGGCAATCAACCAGTGCCTGCTGCACCGGATGCAAGTTTCCATCTTGCTTTAAGTCTTCAACACTAAATACAGCTTTGCCGTCCAAGCTAGGAAGTAATTGTATGCAAGAGTTCACCGACTTCATTTGCACTTCATTGCCGATTAATTCACCCACCACCACAGTACACGCGCCACAGTCACCTTCCGCGCAGGCTTCCTTGGTGCCAGTGCAATGCAGATCGGTGCGCAGATATTGCAGCAAGGTCTTCTCGCATGCTTGACCTTGGATCTCGTGCACCGCGTTTTGAAAAAATAAACGTATGGTTTTTTGCGTCATAGGGTCTGCTTTGCCAGTAGTGGATTTTGTTTGAGCATGCGTTGAAAGTGACATAGTTAACATCAGAAAAAATCGATGGATCGAATTGCAGCCAACCGAGATAAGTTGGGCTTGCGTAAAAACACCCCAGCGTTGTTGCGCAGCCTTGTCGTACAGCATTGCTGCCCGCGATTGCGCGCCTAGCTGAAACAATTTTGCGCATGCCTTATCACGAAAAATTCGAGATGGTTCTATGCGTGTTTCACGACAGTTTTTCGAAACGACATCAGTGTGTTGATTTTATGCGTATTTCATTTTTTAAGCGTGAGAAACCCTTGGGTTTGGCTTATCCTTAAAAAATAAAGTCATAAATGCAACTCATGTCAGCTTCTTATAAAAAAGAAATTTACTTTTTTAAAAGTACGAATTTGATAGTGGGCAATGCAAGCTAGATTAGCACTTGCGCGGGCAGAAAAATAAGGTATATTCCACACTACTACGGTTCAGGTATCACTGACGTAAGGAGTTTCAATTGGCTTATCCTGAGCAACGACGGGCAAAGTTCAATTCGAGAGAATTTTTTTCCAATAAATCACACGCCTTTTTTCGCCGCACATTTAGATTTTTAGTAACTAAAGATTGTGAACAATTGAAAAATTTATTCGCAGCGCGTTCAACTTCTTACACTAGACGCAGAGACAAAATATGAATATGACAAACATGAAAGTTGGCAAGCGATTAGGGCTGGGTTTCGCTTTGGTATTGGCGTTACTGATTGTCGTCACGGCGCTTGGTATTACCCGTATGGGGCAAATCCAAGACAGGTTAGAAAAAATTGTCGGTGTGACGCAGGTTGAAACACGCTTGATTTTAGACATGCGCGCCATTGTTTATGACCGTCAAGTGTCATTGCGTAATCTCACCTTATTGACTGAGGCCGAAGATATGGCGCCAGATCTGGCGAAAATTAAAGATCAAACCAAAAAATACAATGAAGCCGAGTCTGCGCTCGCGAAAATGTTTAGCTCCGATGCCAGTACTACAGATGTACAAAAAGCACTGTTAGCGAAAATCAAGGAGCAAGAAGTAGCCGGTGAGGCTTTGCCAGCAAAAGCACAGGAATTAGGTTTAGCAAATAACCCAGAGGCCGCAACGATTGGTCTGATTAAGAAAATTCGCCCCGTGCAAAAGAAATGGCTCGACGCCTTAGATGAATTAGCTGCTGCACAAGACAAGCAAAGCGTCGTCATTGCTGACGAAGCAAAAGCGGCGTTCGGTGCGGCACGTAATCTGATGTTGATTCTAGGTGGCTTAGCTTTATTGGTAGGCGCGTTTGCCGCTGTGTTGATTACACGTGGCATCTTGAAGCAATTGGGCGGCGAACCAGAATATGCGGCGCACATTGCGGGTCAAGTCGCTTCGGGTGATTTGGCAAGTACCATTGATGTCAAAGCGGGTGATGACAGCAGTCTTTTGGCGGAAATGAAGTCCATGCGCGACAGTTTGGTCAATATTGTGAGCCAAGTTCGCGTTGGTACAGACACAATAGCAACGGCGTCGAGTGAAATTGCTAGCGGTAATCTTGACTTATCTTCGCGCACAGAACAACAGGCCAGCTCTTTGGAGAAAACCACTTCGTCAATGAAAGAGTTGACGGATACGGTCAAGCAAAACGCCGACAATGCGCGCCAAGCAAACCAATTGGCCGCTTCCGCATCCGAAGTGGCTCGTCAGGGTGGTGTGGTGGTCTCGCAAGTGGTTGATACCATGAGCTCGATCAATGAATCCTCCAAAAAGATCGTCGATATTATTAGTGTGATTGATGGTATCGCGTTCCAAACCAATATTTTGGCGCTGAACGCTGCCGTAGAGGCAGCGCGAGCCGGTGAGCAAGGGCGAGGCTTTGCTGTGGTGGCATCAGAAGTGCGCAGCTTGGCGCAACGCAGTGCGGCGGCGGCGAAAGAAATTAAGACCTTAATTGGTGCTTCGGTGGAGAAAGTGGAAATTGGTACGAAGTTGGTTGGCCAAGCAGGCACCACCATCGACGAGGTCGTGTCTAGCGTGAAACACGTTACAGACATCATTGCAGAAATTAGCGCTGCGAGCCAAGAACAAAGCGTGGGTATCGAAGCGGTCAACCGCTCCATCATTGAAATGGACGGCGTCACGCAACAGAATGCTGCGTTGGTTGAAGAGGCCGCGGCGGCGGCGCAAAGTTTGCAAGATCAGGCATCAGAGTTAGCGAAAGTAGTGAGTATTTTTAAGTTAAATGCGAACGAGCAATCGATGGCTGGGATGCGCGCATCTGCACCAGCAACTGCGCCAGTAAGGCGGGTTGAGCCAGCGCCGGCTGCCAAACCAAAATCAAGCAAGCCCGCAGTAAAATCACTGCCAAACGTCAAACCCGCAGCACAAAAGGCATCAGCACCAAGCAAAAGTGATGATGATTGGGAAGAATTTTAAGATCGCTAAGAGCCGGTTGTAAAAGTAAGTTTGTCAATTCAGCGTACACATGAAAGGGAAAAAAATGAAAAAGCGTAATGTGAGTGTCTGTGTCGGTTTGTTAATGGCGTTAGCTAGCGGACTTAGCATGGCCGCTGACGTCGCGCCAATTCGCGACGTTAAATCTTGCGAAGCGCCAAAATATCCTAAAGCGGCGTTGGTCAACGAAGAAACCGGTACCGTGCAGATGGCTTTCTTGGTCGCTGCGGATGGCAAGGTACTTGATTCAAAAATTGAGCACTCAAGCGGTTCCAAGAGTCTAGACAAAGCCGCATTATCAGCATTGAGTTTGTGCAAATTTAAGCCGGGCACCAAAGATGGCAAGGCCGAGCAAATGTGGACAAAAGTGGAATTCATTTGGGGTTTTAAAGACTGATTTGCGGGAAGACGATTAACAGGCGCGTGAGTTTTATCAGCAAGACCGTTGCGTAGATTGGCGTAAGGTTTGAAGCTTGGATCAAATCACGCACCGTCTGTTTTAAAGACCAGCACTATTTTGTTTAATCGATTTAGAAAAAGTAAAACTATGAGCAAGAACTTACTCACGAAACTATCTGCGCTAGCGGGCCTAACATTGTTGGCAGTGTCAGCAAACGCCTTAGCGGCAGAAACCGCTCCGGTCTTGGACAGCAAGTCATGCGACCCACCAAAGTACCCGAAAGCTGCTCTGATTAATGAAGAGACAGGCACCGTAGTGATGGGCTTCTTGGTCGGACCTGACGGTAAAGTAACGGAGTCCAAAGTCGAAAAGTCGAGCGGCTCCAAGAGCTTAGATAAGGCGGCCTTGACAGCTTTGGCCTTGTGCAAATTTAAACCGGGTACAAAAGACGGCAAACCGGATTCAGTTTGGGCAAAAGTTGATTTCGTCTGGAAGCTTGAGTAAGTTTGGTTTTGTACAAAGAAAGGGAGCATTTGCTCCCTTTTTTCATTTGTAGTAATTGCTTATGAATGACTCTTATTCAGACTTGCTTTGGCTCAAGCCACGCCGTAGTAATAGCGGTTCGATCTTTGCATCGCGCCCGCGGAAATTGCGAAACGCGTCAAGCGCTTCGACGCTCCCGCCAACGGAGAGTAATTTTTGACGGAACCAATCCCCATTTTTGCGTTGTAAGCCGCCATTTTCTTTAAACCATTCCACTGTATCCGCATCCAATACTTCGCTCCATAAATAAGCGTAATAACCCGCCGAATAGCCACCGCCGAAAATATGCGAAAAGTAAGTGCTGCGGTAGCGCGGTGGCACGGGCGCAAAATCCACGCCCGCAGTTTTGAGCGCCTCAGCTTCAAACGCTAGTGCATCGGTGGGGATTTCTTGCGCCGAAATTTGATGCCAGCGCTGGTCTAGCAAAGACGCTGCAAGATATTCAGTGGTGGCAAAGCCTTGATTAAACTGGCGTGCGGTTTCGACTTTCTTCAGTAGTTCTGCCGGCATGGCTTCTCGCGTTTTGTAATGGCGCGCATAGTTTTGCAAAATCTCTGGCCATACCATCCACATCTCGTTGACTTGTGAGGGGTATTCAACAAAATCACGTGGCACGCTGGTGCCAGAAAAGCGCGGGTAACGTACGTTTGAAAACATGCCATGTAAGGCGTGGCCAAATTCATGGAAGGTGGTTTTCACTTCGGCTAAGGTCAATAGCGTTGGTTCGCCCGCTGGTGGTTGTTTAATATTGAGATGATTGGCCACTACGGGCCGCTGCCCCAACAAATCGGATTGCTGCACATA
>JAIETO010000123.1 GCA_019745005.1 Burkholderiaceae bacterium | reverse complement strand
GGAGAAACGGTTCGCCAATACAGTGTTGATTCTTGAGAATGAAAATTATCTTGAAGTCTCGCCGCAGAGTCGCAGAGGTCGCAGAGAGAAATCGTCATTTTTCGCGATCTCTGCGGCTCTGCGGTAAGGTTTTTGACCTTTTTCATTACTAGTCAATTTCTTCAGCATCCAACCTGAATATAGCCAAATAGTTTATATACTGTGTGCTGTATATTTTCGTTGCGCTTATAAACTAAGCGGAAACAAGGCTGTTTTTGTGCATACTGGTCGATTTTACTAATTTTTCAAAATCAACCAGCGGGACGGGTTTGCTGAAGAAATAGCCTTGATAAGCGTGGCAACCGTGTTCAGAAAGATAGTCGCACTGCGCTTTGCTTTCCACGCCCTCTGCGATGACCTGGAGGCCTAAGCTTTCGGCTAATACGATAATCATTTTGGCGATAGCGGCGTCATTCGGGTCGACCAAAATATCGCGTACAAAGCTTTGGTCGATCTTTAATTGATCAAGCGGGAGGCGCTTTAAATACGATAAAGACGAATATCCCGTACCAAAATCGTCTAAAGAAAACCCGACCCCATGCACTTTGAGTTGACGCATTTTCTCGACTACATCTTCGACGTGCGTAATCAACATACCTTCTGTGAGTTCAAGCTTCAATTGGCGTGGATTCGCGCCTGTGCTCTGCAGAATACTTAAGACCCGTTCGACAAAATCGATTTGGTGAAATTGCCTTGGGCTTACATTAACGGCAATTGTTAGCGCCGCGAATTCCGCTTGACCCAACTGTTGCCAATGCGCGAGTTGCTGGCAGGCGCTTTGCAAGACCCAATTGCCCAGCTCGATAATCATGCCCGTCTCTTCTGCTAAGGGAATAAATTCCGCAGGCGACACCATGCCACGTTGTGGGTGTTGCCAGCGCACCAAAACTTCTGCGCCGCTGACTTCGGTGCCTTGTCGCACTTGGGCTTGATAGGCCAGCACAAATTGGTTTTGTGTAATTCCCTCGCGCAAAGCGTTTTCCAAATTGATGCGTGCGTTGACCTCGGCTTGCATTTTCGGATCAAAAAAACGCACAGTATTGCGGCCGGCAGATTTCGCTTGGTACATCGCCATATCTGCCCGCTTGAGTGGCTCTTCTATGGTTTCACTGATATCGCCAAACAGGGTTACACCTATGCTCGGCGTACTTTGGTGCGTGTCGCCTGCAATCATATATTTTTGGTTGAGTAGGCGAATAATTTTTTCTGCCACCATTTCTACTTGGCTAGCCGCCTCGTGCTCGTCGTCTGACAGGTCTTCTAACATGATCACGAATTCATCACCGCCTAGGCGTGCCACCGTATCGCTGACGCGGGTGCACGTGAGCAATCTGCATGCAACCTCTTGCAGCAGCAAATCGCCGCGATCATGCCCATAGGTGTCGTTGAGTTCTTTAAAATTATCTAAATCCACAAATAACAAAGCGCCCCGACGCTGATGGCGTAGGCAAGTCGACATCGCATGTTCGAGGCGTTCCATCAACAGGCGGCGATTGGGTAGGCTGGTTAATGGGTCGTAGAATGCGAGGCTCTTGATTTTTTCTTCTGCATTTTTTCGCGAGGAGATATCGGTAAAGGTGCCAACGTAGTGGGTGGGCGTTTGGTTATCGTCCTTCACTACGGTGATCGTCAGCCAGAGAGGAATGATCTCGCCATCTTTTCGCTTATCCCAAATCTCTCCTTGCCAAGCACCATCACGTTCTAGTATCTCTGCCATGGCGGAGTAAAAGCTGACGTCATGCCGATTCGAGTGCATGAGTTCCGGCGTTCTACCGACTGCTTCGCCTGCAGTGAAACCCGTGATATCGGTAAATGCTTTATTGATTCTGACGATCTGCCAGTGCATATTGCAAATGTACATGCCTTCTTGCGCCTCAAACGCAATCGCCGCAATGCGCAGGGCTTCTTCGGTTTTTCTTTGCTGCGTGATGTCACGTGTGATGCCATGAAAGCCAGTGATGTATCCCTTTGCATCGCGCACGGCACGTACGATCACTTCCGTCCAGATCCATGTGCCATTTTTGCAGCGTTGCTCGAACTCCAATGTCATCGAGTCGGTGGGACTGGTCTTGTATAGATCGCGCCAGAGGTGGCGTTTGCGCTCCAGCAGCGCCATGCCATCTGGTGTCAGGAAGGCGGAGGCATGGGTGCCTACCACTTCAGCGGCGCTGTAGCCGCGCATCTTTTCATCCACTGGGCTAACGTAGGTCACATAACCTTCGCGGTTGTGCTTCCAAAAAACAAAAGCAGAGCCTTCGATCAACAAGCGAAAATTCGCTTCGCTCTCGCGTAAGAGTGCTTCGACGTGATTTTTTTCAAAGGCAATGCTAGCGAGACTTGCGACTTTCTCAATCAAGCAAATATCGTAGGCTTCTGGCGCATGCGCGGTGTGGTAATACACGGCAAACGTGCCAATCACAGCACCATTACTATCAAAAAACGGATGTGACCAACAAGAGCCGAGTTGTGCTGCCAACGCGAGCTCACGGTATAAAGTCCAATAAGGGTGGGTCGCGATATCTTCAACGATCACCATCTTTCCGGTAAAGGCAGAGGTGCCGCAGGAACCTTGGCCTATGCCTATCTTGGTTCCTGCAATTGCTTTGTTATAGCTGGTAGGAAGACTGGGTGCAATGATGGTGGCAAGGTACTGCTTCTGTTCATCGAGCAAGAGGATGCTGCATAGCGCACCAGGTCGTAATCGCTCTACACCGAGGACTAATTTTTCTAAGGTGTCGTTGAACGCGACCCCGCGTGCCAAGCCCTCCAGCAATTCGCTACGGAGTTGTTCGAAAAGCTCGACCTGTTTGCGCTCAGTAATATCTTGCAGTGCGCCGAATAACTTGACTGGCACACCATTTTCGCAAACGGCCGAGGCTTGCGCCCGCACCCAAATTTGTCGACCCGTGGCTGTGGTTTTCGGTAACTCTAAATCGTAGGCGTGCCCGTACTTGATCGCGCCTTCCATGGCCGCAGCCATTGCCGTGCGGGCAGGTTCTGCGTACATTGCCAGCGTTTCTTCGACTGAGGGTGGTTGTTCAGGTTCGAGATCGTTAATGCGGAAAGTTTCATCCGACCACATAAATTTTCGCGTGCGCAAGTCCAATTCCCACGCCCCCACTTTGGCTAATTCGCCGGTACGGCGCAGCATGTCAGCCATTTGACTCAAATGATCTTCGTCGGCACTGGTTTCCATGCGTAGAATTTGAGGTGGGGTGGAGTCGTTTGCCATTGACCTGTCAGATCTCTCAAGATGGGTATTAGATGCAATATACGCCTAGAAAGTCTACCGTGAATCATGGGTGCCGTGCGTACTTAATTGCTCGAATGCAGCATTATTGATGGGCTACCTAGGCGGGACGTATTGAGTTGTTTTTTTGTGTGATGAGTGAAAAAAACTTCTGCTCGCTTTTTCGTCGCCTTTTTGCAATTCAAAGCGCTTTGAACTATACTCAATAAAAATCCAAAGCGCTTTGGAAGCGGTTGGATGTTATTTGGATTCATTTTTTACAAGCTCGACCAAGGAAACGTTTATGTCCGACATGTCCCACTTAGCACACCAAATTCAATCTGGTGTTCAGCATAAAAAGCCGCAAGATTGGTGGCGTGACGCAGTGATCTACCAAGTTTATCCGCGCAGCTTTCTGGATACGAATGGTGATGGCATTGGTGATTTACCCGGAATTACGGCAAAGCTAAATTACATCGCAGACTTGGGCGTGGATATTGTTTGGATCTCGCCTTTTTTTACCTCACCGATGCGCGATTTTGGCTACGACGTGGCCGATTATTGCGACGTCGACCCCCTATTCGGTAGCTTGGCTGACTTTGATGAATTAATTCAACGCGCTCATTCCCTAGGCTTAAAGGTCATGATTGACCAAGTCTTGTCGCATAGCTCCGATATGCATCCTTGGTTTATTGAAAGCCGTCAGAGTCGCGATAATCCTAAAGCGGATTGGTATGTGTGGTCAGACCCGAAGCCAGACGGCACCCCGCCCAATAATTGGCTGTCGATTTTTGGCGGCTCGGCTTGGCAGTGGGACAGTCGGCGTCGTCAGTATTACTTCCATAATTTCCTGACCAGCCAGCCCGATATGAATTTCCACCAACCGGCAGTACAGCAGGCGCATTTAGACAATATGCGCTTCTGGTTAGAGCGGGGCGTGGACGGGTTCCGCATGGATGCCTGCATTTTCCATTTTCATGACCAGGCTTTGCGCGACAATCCGCCAGCCGAGAAACAAAACACCGTGAGTGTTTCCGCCGTTAACCCATATGGCATGCAAGCGCATATTTACGACAACACGCGTCCAGAAAATTTGGCTTTTTTCCAAAGATTAAGGAGCTTGCTGAATGAATATGGTGCTGTCGCGATAGGCGAAATAGGTTCTGATGACGCGCTTGGCGTCATGGCGCAGTACACGGCCGATAACGACAAGCTGCAAATGGCTTACAGCTTTAATTTGCTCACGGCAGAGAATTCGGCTGCCCACATACGCACACAGGTTGAGGAGTTTGAAGCGAAAGTCACCGGCGGCTGGGCTTCGTGGTCGGTTGGTAACCATGATGTGAATCGCGTCATGACCCGTTGGGGCGGTGCCCATGCCACGCCGGCGTTTGCCAAGGTTATTCTTGCCATGCAGCTCGCCTTGAAAGGCACGCCTTGCTTGTATCAAGGAGATGAGTTAGCGTTGATTGAGGCGGATCTGCCCTATGAAGTTTTGCAAGATCCCGTAGGACTCACCTTTTGGCCTGAGATGAAAGGGCGTGACGGTTGTCGCACCCCTATGCCTTGGGACAGCGCGTTTCCCCATGCAGGTTTTAGTGCCGCAACCCCGTGGTTACCAGTGCCAGACGCACATCAACAGGCAGCCGTTGCGCAGCAACTAAGTGATCCAACATCAGCCTTAAATTTCGCTGCTAAGATCATCGCGTGGCGCAAGCAGTTTCCCCAGCTCACTCGCGGCGACATACAATTTTTTGATGCGCCCGAACCCATTTTGGCGCTGCGCCGTCGGCTCACCGGCTTGCCTGATATGGTTGCAGTATTTAATCTAGGGACGCAGGAAATGCGATTCGAGATCAAAGAGTCGCAAGGATTTCATGCCATCGCTGGTCATAGTTTGCATGGCGAATGCCTTCATGGGCAGTTTGTATTGCCACCGCACGGCGCTTGGTTTGGTTTGCAAAGCGTCTGATCTGGAAAGCAATAGGGAGAATAGCATCGCTCAAATCAACATCAGAAAGCCTTGGTATCAGCAGTTCACTTTGCTGACTATGCTGGGTTTGGGCGTGCTCGCCAAACCCTGCTTGGCTGTAGATTCCCATCTTAATGCGACGGCAAATATACTCATAACGAGCGCCCCGCCCGATCTGAAAGCCTGTGAAAACAAAGACTTTCAGCAGGTGCTTGTCGCAAAAGCCGACAATCGCACAATTAGTGCCAAGGCTGTTTGGTTGAATAGCTCGCTCATTCAGTGGGCAGGTAAATCAGCCGAGCTCAAACCGACTTCACGTTTCAAATTAGTTGCCTCACCAAGCGCCCAAATAGTCGCGCAGGATGGCCAATCTTTGCGCGGCGTCGCGAGTGCTATCGAGCTTGTTATTTCGAACGAGGTGCTTAACCCAGCATTGGCGGCGCGGTTTAAATTTGTTCCGCAAGGTTTGTTGCTGGCACTCCCTTCGGGTCAGGAAGAGCAGCTTCGCCAAATGCTTCGCCAAGAAACTTTATTGGTGCATGAAGACGAAAACGGCCGCTTGCTTGAAGCGACTAGGCTTCAGCAGGCAGCAGTACTAGATGATTTATTTCGCGCAGCGGCAGAACAAACACTGGGCGCACAAATGACGGCAAGTGGCACCCAATTTAGGCTTTGGGCACCCACTGCGCAGCGCGTTTTCGTTTGCCTATTTGCGCGTCGTGACGGTGTCGCAAGTGCCGTTCTTCCTATGCAGTTAGACTCGCAATCGGGAATCTGGCGCGCGCACGCCAAGTCTGGCTTAAAGCAAGCACCAGAGTGGTATTACCAGTATGTGGTCGATGTGATCGTACCCAGTATTGGCTTAGTCAGAAATATTGTCACGGATCCGTATTCGGTCAGTCTCGGCGCGAATTCACGACGTAGTTTCGCCGTTGATTTGGACGCGTCAAATTTGCAAATAGAAGGCTGGCAAACCACACCCGCGCCACAAATAAAAAACCAAACTGACATGTCGGTGTATGAACTGCATGTACGTGACTTTTCTATCAATGATGTAAGCGTACCTGCTCACTATCGCGGCAAGTTCATGGCCTTCACGGTAAAAAACTCTGCCGGTATGCGCCACTTGCAAGCGCTGGCGAAGGCAGGCTTGAGCGACATTCATCTATTGCCCGTGTTTGATATTGCCAGCGTGCCCGAGGAAGCTTGCATAACGCCCACAATCGATAAGCGACGCGCCAAGCGCCCTGATGGCACTGAGCAACGCGATATCGTTGCCGCCACGGCGGCGAAGGACTGTTTCAATTGGGGCTACGACCCATTTCATTTCAATGCGCCGGAAGGGAGTTACGCCACCAACGCCGCCGATGGCAAGCGCCGCATCATAGAGTTTAGAAAAATGGTGCAATCCCTACACCAAGCTGGTTTGCGAGTAGGCATGGATGTGGTCTATAACCATACCTCAGCAGCAGGACAAAAAGCCCATTCGGTACTCGACCGCATCGTGCCCGGTTACTACCATCGTTTGAATGCTGTGGGAGAAGTTGAACAATCAACTTGTTGCGACAACACCGCCACAGAAAACCTGATGATGGGCAAATTGATGCTCGATTCTGTGGTGCTCTGGGCAAAGCATTACAAAATAGATTCCTTTCGGTTTGACCTGATGGCGCACCAACCCCGTGATGTCATGGAAGCGCTGCAAGTTCGTTTGAAGAAGGAAACGGGGCGCACGATTCAATTACTCGGCGAGGGCTGGAATTTTGGCGAAGTTGCGAACGGTGCGCGCTTCGTGCAAGCGTCTCAACTCTCGCTCAACGGATCGAACATCGCCACGTTTAGCGATCGTGCACGAGACGCAATACGTGGCGGCGGTCCTTCCGATAGTGGCGCGGCTCTATTGCAAAGAAATGGCTATGTCAGTGGGTTAGACGAGGCTGGTGCGCAAAACGGCGCCTTGCTAAAAGCGGCAGATATGGTGCGGGTCGGCTTGGCTGGTTCATTGCGGCAATACGCTTTTCAAACTTTTGACGGCAGCACAAAAAGTTTGGCAGAAATTGACTATAACGGTCAACCCGCTGGTTACGTCAGTCAACCTAGCGAAGTGGTCAATTATGTTGAAAACCATGACAACCAAACACTTTTTGACCTGTTGGCCTATAAATTACCAAGCAATACGAGCAAGGCCGATCGCGCACGTCGGCAAATGTTGGCATCGGCTTTCACTGCGCTCAGCCAAGGTATTGCGTATTTTCATGCGGGGCAAGATATTTTGCGCTCCAAGTCTTTAGATCGTAATAGTTATGACTCGGGTGAATGGTTTAATCGCATCGATTGGACATATCAAGACAATTATTTTGCGACTGGCTTACCGCCACAAAAAGAGAACGCCGCCAATGAGGCCGTCATGCGCAAATTATTGTCAAACCCGCTCATCAAACCAAGCTCTGCAGAAATAGTATGGTCGCGCGAGGCGTTTTTAGATTTGCTACGCATCCGCTCCAGCACGCCTTTATTTCGTTTGCCAAGCACTGAAGACATACGTGCTCGACTACGTTTCGATAATCTTGGTGCGACGCAAAATGGCAAAGTCATTGCCATGCATTTGGATGGCAATAATTTGGCTGGCGCAAACTTCAAAGAGGTCATGGTCTTGTTCAACGTAGCAAGCGACACACAAACCATTGAAGTCGCCAGCGAACAGCAAAAGAAATACCTTTTACATCCCGTCCATTTGCGTACGAAAGCCGCTGATCAGCGTGTGAAGCAGCTCGCCAAATACAACGCTGAAACGGGGTCGTTTCAGTTGCCACCTTTAAGTCTCGTCGTATTTGTTGTCCGTTAATGCTTGTGAACAGTGCTTTTTTGAAAGTGCCTATGCTAATCCAGCACCCACCCATCGCACCTTGGTTAGTGATTACTGACACAGCATGCCGCGTCCGCTTAATCTGTGATGACATAGCGGACATGCAAGTGTATTTGCGCGCTGAGCCAGACAATGAGGAACAACTCATCGCAATGAAAAAAATTGCGCATGAAGGTAAGCGGGTCTTGTATGAAGCTTCTTTTGGATGGGACGACGCCAATACCACAAGCCTCTACTTGTTTAAGCTTTTGCTGGATGGCCGACAAATTTGGCTAGGGGCAGATGGACAACATGATTACATTCCCCCACGCGAGTCGCATTTTAAAGTCTGCAAGAGTGCCCAACATCGTCCACCGACTTGGGCGCAAGATCAGATTTTTTATCAAATTTTTCCTGATCGTTTTAGTCAAGGTGACACGAGTTTACAGGCGCGCCGCGCCGAGCAAGCTGCAAACGCGCCGCAGAACCATGCACGTTCAGCAGCAGTGATAAAGAGCTGGGGCAAATGGGGCGAAGCTGTTGAGAACAAAAATGCCTCAACAACTTTTTATGGTGGAGATTTATTGGGCATACAGAATCGATTGCCCTACTTGCAGGACGAGCT
This sequence comes from Burkholderiaceae bacterium, assembly GCA_019745005.1. Taxonomy (GTDB): domain Bacteria; phylum Pseudomonadota; class Gammaproteobacteria; order Burkholderiales; family Burkholderiaceae_D; genus Undibacterium. The sequence goes on along the minus strand of JAIETO010000123.1, from coordinate 94 downwards.
CGGTGTGACTGCCTTGTATCTTAATCCCATTTTTAGTTCGCCCAGTAACCATCGCTATGACACGGATGATTACTTCAAGGTTGATCCTTATCTC
>JAIETO010000140.1 GCA_019745005.1 Burkholderiaceae bacterium | reverse complement strand
ATCGTTGAAGGGTTCATCGATTTCGATTATGAAATTACCCTTCTCACGGTGCGTTCTTTAGGTGCGAACGGTGAGGTCATCACGAGTTTTTGCGAACCCATCGGGCACGTTCAAGTAAAGGGAGATTACGTCGAATCATGGCAGCCACAAATCATGAATCCGATTGCCCTGAAGTTAGCCCACGAAATTGCCTATAAAGTGACTGACAATCTTGGTGGTTTAGGCGTGTTTGGTGTCGAACTATTTGTAAAAGGCGAACAAGTATGGTTCTCAGAAGTCAGCCCACGCCCGCATGATACTGGTATGGTGACGATGGCGAGCCAAGTTCAAAGTGAATTTGAGTTACATGCGAAAGCAATTCTAGGCCTTCCCGTTGATGTCAGCCTCCATACACCAGCAGCATCTGCTGTCATCTATGGTCAACATGATGCGAAAGGTATTGCGTTTGAAGGCGTCGCCGAAGCCTTGTCGATAAAAGGCGTTGACATAAGATTGTTTGGCAAACCGGAGTCATTCGCTCGTCGTCGAATGGGCGTGGCTCTTGCGCGTGCTAGTGATACCGCGACTGCCCGCCAACACGCAAAGCAAGCAGCGGCCTTAGTAAAACCGATAAAGCTTTAATACCATTGGTGGAGGCGAGCGCTGTCGTCGTTTGTGCAACAAATACCTTTTTAACGAAAATTCATACAAACTCTATGCTGAAATTTGACGTGGCAATTGTTGGAAGCGGTTTGGCAGGTTTATCTGTCGCACTACACTTGGCAAAGACGCGAAAAGTCGCCGTCATTTCTAAGCGCAGTTTGCTTGATGGCGCCAGCGACTGGGCGCAAGGGGGTATCGCCGCAGTTCTCGACTCTAATGATAGTCACGAAGAACACATCAATGACACGCTGATCGCAGGAAATGGTTTATGCGACGAAGGTGCCACACGTTACATTATTGAACATGGTCGAGAAGCGATCGATTGGCTGATCGAGCAAGGCGTGCCGTTCACACGCGACAATCAAGCCGAACTCGGTTTTCACCTCACGCGCGAAGGTGGACACAGTCAGCGCCGCATTATTCACGCTGCCGATGCGACCGGGCATGCAGTACAAACCACGCTGGAACAGCGCGTTCGCCTTCATCCAAACATTTCTCTGTTTGAACACCATTACGCGATTGATGTCATTACCCCAAGCAAAATTGGTGAAGCAACACAAAACGAGCGTTGCCTTGGCTTGTATGTACAAGACGTTAAATCGGGCGAAGTACATACCTTCATTGCACAACACACCGTAATGGCGACTGGTGGTGCAGGGAAAGTCTATTTATACACGACCAATCCTGATACAGCGACAGGTGACGGTATCGCAATGGCTTGGCGCGCAGGGTGCAGAGTAGCGAACATGGAGTTTATGCAATTCCATCCAACTTGCCTTTATCACCCCTATGCCAAATCATTTCTAATAACAGAGGCTGTGCGGGGTGAAGGCGGCATTTTAAAACTTCCGCAAGAAGCAGGAAGCTCTGCCGGGTTGCGCTTTATGCCTTTGCATGACGAACGTGCCGAACTGGCACCGCGCGATGTGGTTGCTCGTGCCATCGATTTTGAGATGAAAAAACGGGGTCTAGATTACGTTGAATTGGACATCACCCATAAATCACCTGAGTTCTTAAAAGAACATTTCCCAACAATTTACGAACGATGTTTAGAGCTTGGCATTGACATCACCAAACAAGCCATTCCCGTCGTTCCTGCCGTGCATTTTACGTGCGGTGGCATTGTGACTGATACGACAGGCAGAACCGACTTACCCGGTCTTTATGCAGTTGGCGAAACAGCTTACACAGGACTGCATGGCGCCAATCGCTTGGCAAGCAACTCTCTTTTGGAGTGTCTTGTCGTCGGCAAGGCCGCTGCGATGCACATCGCGGCGCAGGACATTGTTCCCGTGCCCTATCTTCCAGATTGGGACGAAAGCCGCGTTTCTGATGCAGACGAAGAGGTTGTGATTGCCCATAACTGGGACGAATTGCGGCGTTTTATGTGGAACTATGTGGGGATCGTACGAACCACCAAACGACTGGAACGTGCCAAGCATCGCATACGGTTATTGAAAGAGGAAATCGACGAATATTACGCAAATTTCCGCATCTCGAACAATCTGTTGGAGTTGCGTAATCTAGTCGAAGTCGCCTCCTTGATCGTAAATAGCGCATTGTCACGGCGTGAGAGTCGGGGACTACATTTCAGCAAAGATTTTCCGGAAACGATGCCTAAAGCTTTACCAACCGTATTGTCACCAAAGCGAAAGAAAACATCATCCTAATAAAGTTAGAACTAAGACTTGAGAAAAATTTGTTGAAGATCGTTTAGAAAGCGCATACCTAAAGGGCTGGGTTTGATCGTTTTATGATCGCGAATCAATAAACCTTTTTCTTCCGCAAGCGTTAATGGCGCTTCGATACTGTTTAACAACAAACCAGTTCGCTCATAGAACAGATTCACATCAAAACCTTCATGCAGACGTAGAGCATTCAGCATGAATTCAAACGGTAACTCGTCGCGATCGATTTCAACTGACTCTTGAATCGCCCGTCCAAGAATTGCATTTTCAACGTAAGTTTTTGGTTGCTTAAAGCGTACCTGCCGCACAATCCTATGTGGGAAGGAAAGTTTTGAATGCGCCCCTGCGCCTATGCCTAAATAATCACCAAATTTCCAATAATTAAGGTTGTGGCTCGACTCTCGCTTCGGCTTCGCGTAAGCAGAGACTTCATAATTCTTGTAGCCTGCAGCGTGCATTTTTGCTTGGATTTCTTCTTGCATCTCAGCACTAAGGTCCTCGTCAGGTATCACAGGTGGATACTTGGCAAAATATGTGTTGGGCTCTAATGTTAAATGGTAAAGAGAGAGATGCGGTGGTGCGAATGACAAAGCCGTTTCAACATCAGCACATGCCTGTGCCAGGGTTTGATTTGGCAACGCAAACATCAAGTCCAAATTGAAATTGTCGAAATATTTTTGAGCAATGGCAATTGCTTTTTGTGCTTCCACGCCATCATGAATACGTCCCAAGGCGTGGAGATGTTGAGAATTAAAGCTTTGAATTCCAATCGATAAACGATTGATCCCAGATGCACGATAAGCTTTGAATTTTTCTGTTTCGAAAGTGCCAGGATTCGCCTCCATCGTAATTTCAGCCGCGCTGTCGATTGGCAATAAAGTTCGGATATCTGACAGTAAGCGATCTAAACCTCCTGCGGACATCAAACTTGGTGTGCCACCACCGATGAAAACGCTGTAAATTTTTCGCCCCCATATCATCGGAAGAGCCGCTTCTAAGTCGGCTCTTAGGGCATCAAGGTAAGCATCCTCATTAAATGCATTAATCACTTCATGCGAATTGAAGTCGCAATAGGGGCACTTTTTTACACACCATGGAAAATGCACATACAAGGCCAACGGCGGCATTGACGGCAGGTTTAACAATCCAGGCGCCAAGTAATTAACGGCCACTTGCGCAGTCGCATCTAGTGACTCGTCTTTATTCGGTACCGTGCGTCGTTGTTCTACTAGGCTTATTGGCTTGATCGGAATCATCTCAGTTTTTCTAACAAACTACGCAAGGCTTTGCCGCGATGCGAAATGTTATTTTTCTCTTCTGCACTGATTTCCGCCACGGTTTTGTTTAGTTCAGGCAGAAAGAAATGCGGGTCGTAACCGAACCCGCCAGTTCCTCGTCCTTTTTCTATTATTTCGCCACGTAAGATGCCATCGGCAATTACAGGGCGTGGGTCGTTTTCTGACAAAACAAAAACTAATACACAGTAATAGAAGGCGGAACGATCGGAATGCGCGCTAAGTTCTTGTATTAGGCGTTGATTGTTTCTGAGGTCTGATTTGGGTTCGCCAGCAAATCGCGCCGATAGAACGCCGGGCGCGCCACCCAAGGCATTAATACAAAGGCCGGAGTCATCTGCTAAGGCAGGTAGCCCCGATAACTTAGACGCGTGCCTTGCCTTGGTGAGCGCATTTTCTAAAAAACTGGGGTAAGGTTCTTCGGCATCGGGAATATGAAATGTCGATTGTGGATAGAGCTCGATTCCTAACGGTGCGAGAATCTCAAAAAACTCTTTGAGTTTTCCAGCATTATTGGAAGCAAGTACAACTTTCTGATTGATCACTTCTGCAATCCTAGAGCCTGTTTTTGCATGTTGATTAAGTCGGCAATCCCATCGCTCGCTAAATCCAATAGCCGATTTAATGCAATGCGATTAAATGCTGCGCCCTCGGCGGTACCTTGCACCTCGATAAAATCACCTGATTCTGTCATCACGACGTTCATATCGGTATCGCAACCAGAGTCTTCTTTGTAATCAAGATCCAACATGGGAACACCCTCAACCACGCCAACCGACACGGCCGCAATGAAATGGCGCAAAGGTATTTCCGTTATTGAACCCTTTGCTAACAACTGAGCAAACGCGTCGTAAGCCGCAATCATTGCGCCCGTGATAGAGGCCGTTCGGGTTCCGCCATCCGCCTGAATCACGTCACAATCCAAATGTAGGGTGCGCTCACCAAAAGCATTTAAGTCAAACGCAGCACGTAACGAACGACCGATTAAACGTTGAATTTCCTGCGTGCGCCCAGACTGCTTGCCCTTCGCTGCTTCTCGGTCCATTCTTGAGTGTGTGGAACGGGGCAACATGCCATATTCGGCCGTCAACCACCCCTGCCCTTTTCCTTTTAGAAAACCGGGCACTTTTTCTTCGATACTCGCCGTGCAAATAACACGTGTGTCGCCGAATTCGATTAAGACGGAACCTTCCGCATGTTTCGTAAATTGGCGGTGGATTTTGATTGGGCGCAACGCGGCAGCGCTGCGCTGATTCGAGCGAGAAATTTCTGACATTTTATTTAGTTTTTGTTGGTTACTCGGGAAGATTTGTTAATTGCGGTGCGAATTTCCGCAATCGCTTTTTCGATCTCAGCATCGTTGAACACATCGCTATCCAAGGTCTCTGAGTCGACATCAAATGGCGCTTGGATCGTTGTGGTGACCGAACCAATCGGCAAGGTATTGGTACTGATAACGGTAGAATTTTCTAGCTTGTCGTCGCCTTCCCACATCATTGCGAGTGCAGTAACGTTGTCACTTTGCTTGCCAGCGATATCTACCGCCGATTGGATAAGCTCTGGTACAGCACGCACAATGGTGTGATCATGTAATCTTTGCGCCAACATATAATCCGGCAGCACGCCCCATAAGCCATCAGAGCAAAGCAAAATCACGTCTCCCGCTTGCAAAGACGCACGCCGAGAAAGTTCGACGATAGGCGCATTTGGCGCGCCGAGGCAATTAAAAAGTTTATTTCGATCTGGATGAATATGTCGCTCAGACGGATCCACCTTGCCCTGTGCAATCAATGTCTCTAAACGAGAATGATCTTTCGTACGAAGCAAAATTTGCCCATTACGTATCCAATACAAACGTGAATCGCCACAATGAGCCCAGTAAGCATGCCCGTTTTGAATTAAGCATGCAACGATGGTTGTTCTTGGTGTTTCGGGTAGATCATTCATTACGCGATAACGATGAATTTCATTGTGCGCAGCTAGAAAACTATCTTCCAAAAAGCGCTCAGGCCGTCCTATCATCGGATGCGCCTGCTGCTGAAAAAGATTGCCGATTGTTTGCATCGCCAAGGCCGCTGCCATTTCACCCAAAATATGTCCGCCCATGCCATCTGCCAAAAGTAGCAAGATGGTATTGCGCGTAAAACTGTAGCCCATACGGTCTTGGTTGACCTTGCGGCCGCCGATGTGACTCTCTTGGTAGACTGAAAAACGCATGGAAGGTGTGCTTTTGTGAGCTAAATAATTTAATTCAGAAAGAAAAATGTGGAGCAAGAATACGAGTTATTTACACCAAGGTATTGTCTTGTATGGTCGTATGATCCTGATCTAAATTTTTCTTTTTCGGTTTGCCGAATGCTTTGGAAAATTTATGTTTCACTTTTTCAGCGAGCGTCAGTTCTTTTTGCGGTTCCGTTTTTGTTTGCAATGCCTTTTGCAAGGCAAACACGCTTTGTGGCCGTTCGAGCGCATCAATTTTTAAACACCAACGTACAACGTCGATTAACTCGGGCGAATAAAGACCCTCTAACTTGCGATAATGGTTTTCCATTTTATCGACCGTCTTGCGTTGGTCAGAAGGTTGCGGTGGTGCGCCCACCATGCAAGCAAAGATTGATGCACCAATACTATAAATATCGGTCCAAGGTCCGAGGTTGCCATTCTTCAGATAAAGCTCTGGCGCAGCAAAACCAGGGGTGTACATCGGATAGAGTTTGGGCAAATCCGTCTTTAAGGTTTGCCGCGCCGCGCCAAAATCGAGCAGGATCGGCGTCCCATCTAATCGTAAGTAAATATTTGCGGGCTTCAAATCAAGATGCAGTAGCTTATTCGTGTGAACTTCGCGCAGGCCGTTCATCACTTGATTAAACATGCGGCGAATAAAACGCTCTGAAACTAAAGGCTTTTCGCCTTTATCGCGTCGACGCAAGATGTGTTCTTGCAGCGAGCGTCCCGATTCATACGCCATCACCATGTAAACGGTTTCATTGGCACGGAAAAAATTGATAACGCTGACCACATTAGGATGCGCGATGCGCGCCAGAGCACGCCCTTCTTCGAAAAAACACTTGAGACCAATTCGGTACACGGGCAAATTTTCTGCAGAGATTGCCGGCACTAATTCACCTTGTTGGCGCAATGCAAGCGAGCTAGGTAGATATTCTTTAATCGCAACGGCATTGCCATCCTCATCAGACGCTAGATAAACAATACTGAAGCCACCGGATGCAATTTTCTTTACAATGCGGTAACCAGCTATTTCCAAGCCATCGGGCAAAGGTGCATTATTTTGTGCGGCCATATCATCCTATATCAAGCAGTGTTAACGGATTGTGTTGATTATTACCGTTTTTGTAAATAGAGCAGCAGCGAATTAGCTGAGTATTCAATTCAAATTAGCAAAAAAACCTACGCAGTATTTACCACCTTTCCAAACGTGGTGAACTTATATTTTACATATCGTTACAAGCGCTGAAGGAAAAAAATTGGCTATTTTTAGCATGACTGGGTTTGCATCCACCACTGAAGAAACACAGTTTGGCACGATTACCACTGAGGTGAAGAGCGTTAATTCACGGTTTCTCGATTTACAGTTTCGTATTAACGATGAATTTCGCATGATCGAACCCGTTTTCCGTGAGGCATTATCCAAGAAAGTATCACGTGGGAAAGTTGAATGCCGTTTTAGTTTTAGCCGTGCTAACCAAAGTACTGAAAATAAAACGCTCAACCAAGGTGTTCTCGACCAGATCGCGCGCTTTCAAGCGCAAATTTCGCAACAATTCCCCAGCGCTGCCCCCCTCAGCAGCTTTGAGATTCTTAAATGGAATGGCTTGATCGAGGAAACCGAAATCAACGCCGATTCAATGCAAGAAATTATCACGAACACAATCAACAAAACACTCAACGCCTTTGTTCTAAGCCGAGAGCGTGAAGGTCAAGCTTTGGCTGACACACTACTTGCTCGCGTAACATCGATGGAGGAGATTGTGGCGAAAATTACGCCGCTTATGCCCACAGTCCTCGCCCAATTTCAGCAGAAAGCAACGGCGCGACTCGAAGAAGCACTGGGCTTAGCGGTTTCGCATGGCGAAACGAACACCTCAAGCACCATCACGCGGGACGAAGCGTTTGATCGAATTCGGCAAGAAGTCACCATGTACGGCATACGCGCTGATATTTCTGAAGAATTAAATCGCCTTGCCGCACACTTAACTGAAACACGGCATATTTTGAAACAAGGCGGCCAAGTCGGAAAACGTCTCGATTTTATGATGCAAGAACTTAACCGAGAAGCAAATACCCTCGGTTCGAAAGCCGCGAACAAAGAACTAGCCGACGCATCCATGGCATTGAAACTGCTGATTGAGCAAATGCGCGAGCAAGTTCAAAATATCGAATAAATAGCAAGAGTCCGCTTGGGTTTTGATGCGATACAAGCAAGGTAAAAGTCTTGCCGCAGGTCGCAAAGAGTGAAGATTTTTTTCTCCGCGTCCTCTGTGATTACGATGAGATTTTGTTCAACGACCATTGGCAACGTTAGAATGCCCTAAAGTCGCTAACATCAATCAATCTAAACCAAATACAGCCGAAAAACAAAGGTACTCGTACAAGTATATTTTAGAAGCGCCTGTTGAATAAGCGCAAAATGCATTAAAAATACCGATACTCCATAAAAAATGAGATTTTTAATATGATACAAGCTGAAAACATGTCGGGTAGCTTATTCATGGTGGCGGCACCGTCTGGCGCGGGCAAGTCAACTTTGGTCAATGCTTTACTTGCGCAAGAGCCCAATATTAAGCTGTCGATTTCGTTCACGACGCGCCCACCTCGCCCGGGTGAGGAAAATGGGCGCGAATATCATTTTATTTCTGTCGAAGAATTTTTATCGCGTCGTCGAGAAAATGAGTTTCTTGAATCGGCAGAAGTACATGGCAACTACTATGGCACTTCACGCATTCTTATTGAACAACACATAAAGGCTGGCACAGACATTCTGTTAGAAATTGATTGGCAAGGCGCACAACAAGTCAAAAAGCGTTTTCCTTCAGCAGTCGGTATTTTCATCCTTCCGCCTTCGATTCCTGCGCTTGAAGAGCGCTTAAAAAAACGTGGTCAAGACGAGCCACACGTCATCACGCGCCGGATTCTTGCGGCTGGTGGTGAAATGGCGCACGCGCCAGAGTTCGAATA
>JAIETO010000196.1 GCA_019745005.1 Burkholderiaceae bacterium | reverse complement strand
ATGGGCTGTAAAGCCATTATCGTTATGCCCACAACCACGCCGACAGTCAAGGTCGATGCGGTGCGCCATCATGGTGGCGAACAAGTGGACGTTGTATTGCATGGCGACTCTTTCAGCGACGCCTATACGCATGCATTAACGCTAGAAAAAAAGCACAAGCTCACCTTCGTGCATCCGTTTGACGACCCCGATGTCATCGCCGGACAAGGTACCGTGGGCATGGAAATTTTGCGTCAACATGCAGAACCTATCCACGCGATTTTTGTGGCAATTGGCGGCGGTGGCTTGATTGCAGGTGTAGCGGCGTACGTGAAGGCATTGCGCCCTGAGATCAAAATCATCGGCGTACAAACTACCGACTCAGACGCGATGGCACGCAGCTTAAAAGCGGGCAAACGGGTGACGTTGAATGATGTGGGTCTGTTTTCTGACGGTACCGCCGTCAAGCTGGTTGGCGAAGAAACCTTCCGCCTTGCCAAGCTGCATGTTGATGAAGTGATTTTGGTGGACACCGACGCCGTTTGCGCTGCGATCAAAGATGTATTCCAAGATACACGCAGCATCTTAGAACCAGCGGGTGCCTTAGCGGTAGCGGGATGTAAAGCGTATATCGAACGCGCCAAGGCGAATAAACAGCCGCTCAAAAATCAAACCATGGTCACCATCGCCTGTGGTGCGAATATGAATTTTGACCGCTTGCGTTTTGTGGCGGAGCGCGCCGAAGTGGGTGAAGCGAGAGAGGCAGTTTTCGCCGTCACCATTCCCGAAGAACACGGCAGCTTTAAACGTTTTTGTGAACTCATCGGCCCGCGCAATGTGACTGAATTCAACTACCGCATCAGCGATGAGAAAGCGGCACACATCTTTGTTGGGCTGCAAATTAGCAATCGTGATGAATCAGAAAAAATTGCGAAAAATTTTGTCAAACACGGTTTTGCAACGCTAGACCTGACGCACGACGAATTAGCAAAGCTGCATATACGCCACTTAGTGGGTGGTAAGAGCCATTTAGCAAAGAACGAACTGCTTTACCGCTTCGAGTTTCCTGAACGCCCAGGCGCTTTGATGCGTTTCTTGAATAGCATGGCACCCAACTGGAATATCAGCCTATTTCATTACCGTAACCACGGCGCTGATTACGGCAGAATTTTAGTGGGCTTGCAAGTACCCAAGAATGAAATGAAAGACTTCAAACTATTTTTGAACGGCCTAGGTTACCGCCATTGGGACGAAAGCAAACACCCTGCTTACCAGTTATTTTTGGGTTGAAGTGGTAGAAGGAGCCGATCATGCAAGACCAACGTGAAACAAATTAAGATAAACCGAAGGACGGAACTAAATTTCATCAAAGCGATTGGCAACAAGACAAATCGGATACGCAACATCGGTCGCGTCGTTCAATGCTAGGTAGCTTATGAAAATCACCTACGATCAAACTTATCCGACACCGCTAGCCCAATTTGGTGACGAACTGGTGCAAATGATCAGGGACGGTGACTGCAATTTGATTGCTGATCGTTTTGGGTACGCACTAGCATTTGGTAGACCGCTCGCAATAGCCCTTGCAACTGACATAGATTTTCGTTTGAACGACGAAGAGCGATCCGCGATCATCAGTAAAGCGAACGATGCGCGCATTCTTGTAAAGTACTTTAAGCAACCCAATAGTTCGAATCTTTTTGGCTTAGTAGAGTGTTTTTTACCGCTCGAAGATGATCACGGCGAATTATTGGCGGAACTCATTGTTACGACCAAAGACCAAGAATTTTTTATTTGCTTAGAAAATATTTCGTACTCGTCAAATTAACCAAGACGCGCAACGCATAGCTTCACAGTAGAAAACAAGACATGACAAATAAACCAAATAATCCAGAAGCGTCGCAGCTAGGCAAAGTCTCGGCCTACCAAACGGAGTACGACGCTAGCCTCATTTTTCCTATTCCACGCCAGACGAAGCGGGATGAAATCGGCGTCCTAGCGGGAGTTGCATTGCCATTTTTCGGCATGGATTGGTGGAATGCCTACGAAGTCTCGTGGCTGAATTTGCGCGGTAAGCCGCAAGTGGCGATTGTCAGCGTAATGGCGCCGGCGGATTCACCCAATATCGTTGAATCAAAATCGTTCAAGCTGTATTTAAATTCGTTTAATCAGACCAAACTGGCTGGCGTTGATGCCTTACGGAGTTTATTGCAGGCGGATTTATCGGCTGGCTTTGGCGCGCCTGTGCAAGTGAGCATAACTACCCAAAACCAATTTAGCCTGTGCGCCATGCAAGATTTTGACGGCATTTTGCTTGATCGCTTGGATATCGAAGTGGATCGCTATACGCCCGACCCTGACTTGTTAAAAGCCGACCACAGCACGCCTGCCGTCGAAGAGACCTTGGTCTCGCATTTGCTTAAATCGAATTGTCTTGTGACGGGTCAGCCCGATTGGGGCAGCGTGCAAATTACTTATGTGGGTGCGCCGATTGATCAAGAAGGCTTGTTGCGTTACTTAATCGGCTTTCGTAATCACAACGAATTTCACGAACAATGCGTTGAACGTATTTTTGTCGACATTCAACGTCTATGCAAACCGCAAAAGCTCTCGGTTTATGCACGTTACACACGACGCGGCGGCCTAGATATCAACCCTTGGCGGACTAATTTTAGTACGGGGAAAATGCCGTCAAATGCCCGCCTGGCGCGGCAGTAAGGCGAGCTAAATCGTACACAATTCGGCGCTTGCGGCACCTTCTTATTTCCCTCACCATCGCAAGTTTGAACGATAAGCGCGTTCACACAGGCAGCCGAAACTCCCACCGCAAGGCGCCAAGTTTGGTTTACACTACCTGTTTATTTATACAGTAGAAGAACCCACCATGATAGGTCGCATTGCTGGCACATTGATCGAAAAAAACCCACCGCAGTTACTGGTTGATTGCGCCGGTGTGGGATATGAAATTGATGTACCTATGAGTACGTTTTACAACCTTCCTGCATTAGGCGACCGAGTCGTGCTGCTCACGCATTTGGCGATACGCGAAGATGCGCATGTGCTGTTTGGATTTGGCACGGCTGAAGAGCGGTTTGCCTTTCGCCAATTAATCAAAATAAGTGGCGTGGGTGCGCGCACGGCTTTGTCGATTTTATCGGGCATGTCGGTCGCTGATTTGGCACAGGCAATCACGCTGCAAGAGGCGGGGCGTTTAACCCGTGTGCCTGGCATAGGCAAAAAAACAGCAGAGCGCCTGCTGCTTGAGTTAAAAGGAAAACTGGGTGCGGACTTGGGCGCGAGTGGCGCAGCGGCCATGGCGGGCGACCATTCTGGCGACGTACTGAATGCCCTATTGGCACTTGGGTATTCCGATAAAGAAGCCTTGCTGGCCTTGAAATCCGTGCCAGCAGGAAGTGGCGTTTCTGAGGGCATTAAATTGGCATTGAAAGCCTTATCAAAGTAATGTGGCTGGCATAACAAAACAAAGCGCAGGCGAATTCAATGAGCATACAAACCGACAAATTATCTTCCACCTTCGACGAGCCGCGCATCATCACGGCAGCACCCACTTCGCCGCAAGAAGAGGCGATTGAGCGCGCCTTGCGCCCGAAATTACTGGATGAATACGTCGGGCAAGAAAAAATTCGCGATCAACTGAGTATTTTTATCAGCGCTGCACGTCAACGCAGCGAACCGTTAGATCACACTTTGCTGTTTGGCCCACCAGGCTTGGGTAAAACCACGCTGGCCCACATTATTGCGCGGGAGATGGGCGTGAATTTGCGCCAAACCTCAGGCCCTGTGTTAGAGCGTGCGGGTGATTTAGCTGCCTTGCTGACTAACCTCGAAGCCAACGATGTTTTGTTCATTGATGAAATTCACCGTCTTTCGCCCGTGGTCGAGGAGATTTTGTATCCGGCGCTAGAAGACTACCAAATCGACATCATGATAGGCGAAGGCCCTGCCGCACGTTCGGTCAAACTCGATTTGCAACCGTTCACACTGGTCGGTGCGACTACGCGCGCTGGTATGTTGACCAACCCTTTGCGCGATCGCTTCGGCATTGTGGCGCGGCTGGAGTTCTATACACCTGAAGAGTTAACCAAGATCGTGACGCGCTCGGCGAGTTTATTGAACGTGCCAATACAAGCGGATGGCGCACGGGAAATCGCAAATCGCGCACGCGGCACACCGCGTATTGCTAACCGACTATTGCGCCGTGTGCGTGATTTTGCGCAAGTCAAAGGCAACGGCGAAATCAGCAAAAATATCGCTGATGCGGCGCTCAAAATGTTAGATGTCGATGCCGTCGGCTTCGATCTGATGGATAGAAAACTACTCGAAGCGATCTTGCTTAAATTTGGTGGCGGCCCTGTTGGTTTGGACAATGTGGCCGCCGCCATCGGCGAAGAACGAGACACGATCGAAGACGTTTTGGAGCCGTATTTGATCCAACAAGGCTATCTCCAACGCACACCACGCGGGAGAATCGCCACCGCCAGCGCCTATGCGCATTTCGGCTTGATCGCGCCGCGCAACGGCGGAACCGGTGATTTGCTGAGTTAGGTAGGACGAAGGATGCGTCGCGTCGCACTAGCCGCTATTCGTTTTTATCAGCGCTATATTTCGCCTTATAAAGGATTTCGCTGCGCATACCGTGGCCATACTGGGGCTGCAAGTTGTTCGGTACTCGGATATCGAGCAATTCGTCGCCACGGCGTCGTTGCTGGGCTTTCTTTACTACGCAAACGAACCCAACGCTGTGGGGTTGCGCATCGAGAGATGGTAAGCACCACGCGACGCACGTTCAGAAAGCAATATGGTTTTTGCGATATGGGGTGTGACCTGCCTGTGGACTGCAGTTGCGATCTACCCATCGGAAAAGGTGCATCGTCGATTTCCGAATGCCTTAAATGTTGTGACTGTGGTAGTTGGCATTGGTCAAATTGGCGCCGGAAGAAATCCGATGAGGAAAAATATATAGTTATTACGCCGAACGTTAAGAATCGTCGCTAAGCACGCTTAAAAACAAGCTTAAAAGCGCATTTACTAAGTACAGAAGTAACATCTACCATTTTGATTCAATCCAGCGTGAATATTTTTGGAAGCTGCCATGCATTTACAACATCAAACCCCAAGTGAGCCAAGCCTCGACACGAACACAAATTCCTCAACATCGTTCACCACCTCACAAACCGGCAGCAAACTTAATCCCATTTTTCTGAGCATGTTAAGTGTCGCGATTGCCATGTCTTCCTTGGTTTATCTCGCTTGGCGCAATGAATCGACGGAGCGAAATCGCAATATTCGGGCCGCGGAATTCGAAATGCTGAAGGATTTATCCGAATTACAGCAGGTGGTCGATTATGCGCAAATTCGCCAAGATCAATCGCGGGGTGACCCCACACGTGCGCTGACCTTGGTGATGCAAATTCGTGATTTGGGGGAAATTGCCTCGCCCAGTGTTGCGGCAGCCGCCGCCAAATTACAGCTTGTGTGGGTGCAGCAAGGTGAAAACCTAGGCAAAAATGTGGAAGTCTCGAATAACTTATCAGAAGAAATTTTAAGCACACGGCGCGTCGTCATTGATTCATTACGCAGCTTGAAATGATTATACTTATTGCAGTATATTTTTTAATCGCAATTAAATAAAGCGCGAACCTATTTAATTTTTTATAAAAATAGGGAGTATATTAAAAAGCGACCGCGAACTATAAACTTTTTCCGCCAAAAAAACGCCATGCCGGCGTTCACTTCTCGGCTTACAAAATTGAAACACTTGTGCGCTTGCACAATTGCAACTTGTGGTTGACAATGCAACATTGATTCGCGCTGACGCAGCGCTAACCGGTCTCTCAACTTGTTTGAAACTCCATCGCTCCCTATGCTCACGGCAACGCAAGCTGATCATTACGCAGTTCAATTCCTAGAAGCGCGTGCTTTATCGCAAACGCTTCCCGTTTTGTCGGACGCCATCGGCCTGACGATTGCCGATGCCTACGCGATTGCCTACAGCCTCGACCAACATAGAACCAAAGACGGCGAACAGGCAATAGGTCGCAAACTCGGCTTCACCAATCGCAAGCTTTGGAACACCGCACCCGGCACTGCAATCGAAGCGCCTATGTGGACGACGCTGTTTGATAGCACCGTGCGCTTTCTCGAATACCCTTTCGCCGTGCAAAGCTTGGTCGGCGCATTGCAACCAAAACTTGAACCGGAAATCGTCTTTAAATTAGCCAGAACACCCAGCCCAGACGCCGATTTGGTTGAAATTGCCGATTGCTTAGAGTGGATGGCGCACGGCATAGAAATCGTCGTCAATCCGTATGGCGATGCGCAGGTGCAACCGGCAGATTCGATTGCTGCGTTTGGCATGCACGGCACCTTGCTCGTTGGCGAGCCACGCATTCTGTCGTCTGCCAGCCGTCAACATTTGGGCGATGTGCTGGCCCACGCGAGTGTCTCGGTTTCTTGCGACGATACTTTAATGGGTGCGGGCTACGGCGGTAGCGTGCTGGATAGCCCAGTGCACGCGATTTGGCACTTGCATCAATTACTCAAAACGCAAACAAACTTTCCCCGTTTGCAGGCAGGTGAAATTATTACGTCCGGCACAT
The DNA here is from genome assembly GCA_019745005.1 of Burkholderiaceae bacterium. Lineage (GTDB taxonomy): Bacteria > Pseudomonadota > Gammaproteobacteria > Burkholderiales > Burkholderiaceae_D > Undibacterium. The sequence goes on along the minus strand of JAIETO010000196.1, from coordinate 2,312 downwards.
GGACTAGCGCTTTCGCCGTGCAAGCAGGGCAAACTTGGAGCACGGCTTTTTCAGGCGTGGTGCTGCCTGGCTTAGCCATTTCCTTTGTGTAGCATGGTGGAAGTTGAGTCAAAAAACTTCACTTGAAGGAACGAGAATGAAAACAACAGCAATCGATGAAGTCTTGATTAATTTTGACCGCGCTTTACGCGTCATTACCGGCCATGCCGCCTCTAGCCGCGCCAACCCAACAGAACGCTTGCATGAGGAAAACGAGGCCGCACTTAGCGAGCAAGAACAAAAGCATAGTGCGGGTTTAATGCGGGTGAATCATGTAGGCGAAGTATGCGCGCAAGCGCTGTATCAAGCACAAGGACAATTCTCACCTAGCGCACAGATACGCGAGCAATTCGCCAACGCTGCGCGCGAGGAAGAAGACCACCTTGCGTGGACGGCAGAACGCTTAAAAGAATTGAATTCGCACACGAGTTTTTTGAATCCCCTTTGGTACTTGGGTTCCTATGCGTTAGGCGCAGTCGCAGCGCGCTTTGGCGATAGTGCAAGCCTAGGTTTCGTCGTCGAAACCGAACGCCAAGTGGAAGCGCATTTGAGCAGTCATTTAGGTTTATTGCCCGAGCACGATCAAAAATCGCGTGTGATTGTGGAGCAAATGCGTCAAGACGAAATCGCGCACGGCGCCTGCGCACAAAACCTCGGTGCGCAAGAATTACCCCTACCCGTCAAAACGGCGATGAAAGTCATGGCGAAAATTATGACGACGACGGCGTACTACGTGTAATTCTGACTTCACCAGTTATTCGTTTATCGATCTGCCCGAAAAGCATCGCTTTTGCCGCAAACTTTTATAAAAACCAAAAGCACAGCGCCGCAATAATAGTTGGTACAAATGCCGCAAGAAACAAGCCCAAAGGGCTGATGGATTGTTCATCAAAACAATCTTTCAGAATCGCATAGCCCGCAGGATTCGGCGCATTGGCAATCACAGTTAAGCCGCCCCCTGTCACCGCACCCGCCACCAACGCATACTTAGCGGCTTCTGGCATGCCTTGTACTAAGGAGCCCAAGTAGGTCAGCGCCGCATTATCAGTAATTGCCGTGAGGCCAATTGCACCAACAAACAAGACGGTCGTATCCAAACCCGCGATGATCGGTTGCAGCCACCATTGTTGTTTACCGCCCAACACCACCAAGCCCGCTAAGAAAAAAGCCACCAACAAGCCCTCGCGTAACATCAATTTATCTTGGTATTGTTGGTAGGCTTGCGTGAATCCTAGAAAGAATAAAAACAGCCCTAAAAACACCACAGGGTGATGGCTAAATAACACCGTTGCGGCAAGAAACACATAATGAATGCCTATGACTGTGAAAGGCATTTTCGCGGTGGCTGGTGCTGCTTTCGGACTTAATTGCGTCAATTCATTGCGGAAAATGAGGGCCACGATGAACGCGTTGATTGTCACCGCTAATGCTGCTTTCCAACCAAAAAATGTCAGCATGTGCAGCATGTTCCAGTCCCAAGTATCAGCCACCATGAGCACAGGTGGGGCGGCGTAATTGGTCAAGACGCCGCCTATCGAAACATTGACGAACAAGACACCCAGAGTCGCGTACTTGAGTCTTTCTGAAATGCCTTGCACAAAAAATCCATCGCGCAGCATCAGCGCAGCCAGCGTCATCGCCGCAGGTTCGGTAATAAACGAGCCCAACAAAGGGACAACGGAAAGGCATAAAAAATATTTTGTAAGTGTGGTCGAAATGGGCAAAAAATCCGCCAACTTGTCGACCAAACTTTGTACAGAAAACAAAATCGGGCGCGTGCCCGCCACCGTCAAAATCACAAAAACGAACAAAGGTTCAGTGAAATTTCTTGATTCGAGATAAGTGATCGCCTCGGTCTTGTTAAGTACAAACGCCATGAAACAAACCAACACCAAGGCCCAAAAGCCAAACACCACTTCCACTTCACCCAATAAATGCCACAAGCCCGCATGACGTTCGCTGGTATGCGCCAAATGCTGGAAGCGCTTAGTCGAAAAAGTATGCAAGACGGCCAGTGCAAAAAGCACAGCGCCAGCGATGTTGATGAGTTGAGTTTTATCCATATCCAGATTCAAAATTTGATCGCGCTGCCAAACAAACCGAGCTTCCTTAGACTTTCTGTAATTTTGCCACCGTTAGATCCAGCAATTTCATACCGAACTGGCCGAAATTAATATGCGCCCTCGCATTCGCGCCGCTGCCTTCAATGTTGACGATCACACCTTCACCGAATTTGGCGTGCTGCACGTTTTCTCCTATGCGCCATCCTATGC
>JAIETO010000151.1 GCA_019745005.1 Burkholderiaceae bacterium | reverse complement strand
CGGAAGTTACAGAATTACCAAGGACGGCACTCTGCGGCGCAAGATCAGCGACGATAAAGGCCCCAATCATAAACGCTGGCGCTCGGTGCACGAGCTGGTGTGGATAGCGGCCAACGGCGCGGTGCCGCCGAAACACGTGACGATATTCAAGAAGGGCATGAGCACCAACAAACTCGAAGAGATCACGCTTGACCGTATTGAGTGTGTCAGTCATTCCGAACTGATGAAACGAAATAGCGTGCACAACTTACCCAAAGAACTGGCCGAACTTGTACAACTGCGCGGTGCAGTCAACCGCCAAATCAACCAAAGGAGCAAACAATCATGAGCGATACAACTAAGCCGGGCATTGAGAAATTGCGCGAGAGTCTTTTCGCTGCCCTCGATGGCCTAAAGAATAAAACGATGGATGTAGCGACTGCCAAAGCCATGAGCGACGTTAGTCAAACGATCATCAATAGCGCGAAAGTTGAGCTCGAATTTCAGGCTCAAACCAAGCGCCTTGCACCTAGCGACTTTTTCCCGTTACCCGAAGCTTTGCCGCCACCTTCAGAAAATGGCGTGACAAAGACTAGACACGGCGTTTTAGAAACGCATGGCAATTCTAAAGTTCACAGGATGGTGTGATGACTAAGAACACAAAAATAGAATGGGCGCACCACACATTCAATCCGTGGATTGGCTGCACAAAAGTGTCGCCTGCATGTGACCAGTGCTATGCCGAAAATATGATGGATACCCGCCTCAAGGTTGTGAAATGGGGCGCTGGCCACGACCGAAAGCGCACCAGCGAATCGAATTGGCAGCAGCCTATAAAGTGGGACACAGAAGCCAAGAAGCTTGGTGTCCGTCATCGTGTTTTCTGTGCCAGCCTTGCCGATGTGTTTGACAATGAAGTGCCAGAGGAGTGGCGCGATGACTTATTTAAACTGATCGAAGCAACGCCGAATTTAGACTGGCTACTGCTGACAAAGCGTATTGGCAATGTTGGAAACATGCTGCCAGTGCCGTTTGATTTGGATCGCCTGTATCCGAACGTATGGATCGGTGCGACTATCTGCAGCCAAGAAGAAGCCGACCGTGATATTCCAAAACTTTTGAGAATACCAGCGGCAAAGCGGTTCTTGAGCATTGAGCCTTTGCTTGGATTTATCGATTTACACATGCGCGGAAATTTGTTTGAGGATGACGATGGCGCACCTTATCAATTTGTCGATTGGGTAATCGTAGGCGGAGAGTCAGGCAATCAAGCACGACCAATGCATCCAGAGTGGGTCAGGTCATTACGTGATCAGTGCGTTACAGCCCGTGTGTCTTTCCTATTCAAACAATGGGGTGAGTGGTGTCCTGAAACCGTTCACTGCACAGATAAGGCCGCGGAAAGCGCGTTGTACATCGCTACCGATGGTGAGACACGCCCTGCTGCATTTGGTGCGCGCAATGGGGCAACAACTATTCAGCGTGTGGGTAAAAAGGCCTCTGGCCGCTTGTTAGATGGCAGGGAATGGAACGAGGTACCATTATGAGTCAATATTTAACAGCAACAGAACTAGCTGAACTGTGTGAATGCAAACCAAATCAACGCCAAATAATGATCAATTGGCTTGACGACAGGCGATGGATTTACGCACCCGGCAGGAGTGGACTTCCCCGCGTTGCTCGTGCCTATCATGATCGTAAAATGGGCATTAATGACGACAAAACAAAAGCAAAATATGCCGAAACGCCAAATCTGCAAGCCTTCGCCGCGTAAAGAAACCACTGGCATCGACCGACTTTATAAGCGCGTGGGCGCGCGTAAAGTCTCGTTTTATTATCAGTACCCGAACGGGAGTAGTGAGACGCTTGCGACCGCAATAACAGGTGATCGGCAAGCGATTGCAGAGGCCGAGCGGAAAGCCAAGAGGTTGGCGCTGGATATTAACGAAGGCCAAGTGATTGCAGGATCTGTAGCGGACATCATCGAGCGCTTTAGTGTTGATATTGCACCTACGCACTACAGAGACCAATCAAAGGACGGCCTCGCAGTACGCAAAGGCACGTACGAAAATCTGGCGAAATTCTTTGGGAAGATGCAGCCGAACGCCTTGCGCACAGTGCACGGCTATCAATACTTAGAGGCACGGGCTAAATCAGGCGCACCAGCAAAGGCAAACAAGGAACTCTCTTTGATGTCTACTATCTGCCACTATGCCGTGCGTTGGGGCGTCATGGAGGCAAACCCCTTTGTCGGCATGATGCAAAACAAAACCGACAAGTCTGTGCGCACTGTTACCCGAAGCCAAATCGTCAGGTTTTACCTGTGGTCGCTCAAGCAACCACAAACGTTTCGCAATCTTGGATGCGCGGCAATGTTTGCCTATCTGACAGGTTTCCGAGCTGCGGAGGTGCGCCCATTCCACGTCAGCGGATTATCTGCAGCAGGCGTAAGGGTCATCAATGCCAAGCGTAAAAAGGGCGAAGACGAGGTGTCAAAGTTGCGCGAGTGGTCGCCAAAGCTAAGGGCCGTAGTTGCACGCGCCCGGCAGACGCATAAAGTAGAGAGAATGTACTTATTCGCCAATCTGTCTGGATCGCCTTACAGCCGCAGCGGATGGGGCTCAGTCTGGCACGACGCGATGATGGCATGGGTGTCTTCAAACGATGGCGCTGTGAAGGCTGAATTGCTTGTGACGCACCTCGAATATTTTTCGCTTCTCGATGTCCGTCCAGCCGCAATAACAACGAAATTGCGCAATCGTGATGGAGATGCCTATGACTTTGCAGCACATGCAAACCCTGCCACTACACATCGAAATTATGATCGTCGAAAGGAGAAAAAAGCGAAGGCAACGGAATAAATATATGAAAGACTTAACAAGAAAAACACTCAAAAGAACAGAGCACCCAAATATTTATTTGTATCAAGGAAGCAAAAAAACTTCCTATATAACTTTCTATAAAGGGCGTCACGTTACCTTAAAAAGTATGGAGGATGCTTTATCTGCATTTGGAAAAATGCAGACATCGGGGAAAGATGCTGACATTCAGCAGATAACAAAACTTTGTGGGGTTCATGCAGTCAATATCACTTCGATAATGAAAGCTTTGCGGTGTCGATCAAAGGCGGGAAACATACCACTTAGAATAACAGCCTCAGATATTGAAAAAATGCGAGATGCATCAAGAGGGTTTTGTTCAATTACTGGGATTCAGTTTAACGATAGCAAGCCAACTGGTAAAAGATTCCGTCCTTGGATGCCCAGTGTTGATCGCATTGATTCTAGTTTGCCTTATACGTCAGATAACTGTCGCTTGGTTTGCGCATACGCAAATATAGCAATAAATGACCTTGGCGAAGAGGAGTTTTTTAAGCTAGCAAAAATGTTTATTAAGACAAAAACTGCCAGCAAAAGAAAAGAGAAGCTTGGAAAGTTAGATTCTGAGATGGAAAGTTTTCAAATTAAAACTTATCCACAACCAGTAACTAATTGATTAAAAAGGGAAAAATGGGGTGATCGATGGGGCTCGAACCCACGACAACAGGAATCACAATCCAAGCCTAAACTACCCGCAAACCCGCATGAAATATAGGATTTATAGTTCAAACTTTCCAATAATTTCAAAGTTATCCACAACGAATTTGCTTGCTTTGCGGTCGCTCGTTGGAAAGTTTTACGACATTTTTAAATGTCAAAATGATGCAACAAACCATACAAAATTCTTTTCTGACTTCCGTCTGAAAAATCGTCTATCTTGCGTAAAGCTTGCTCCAATCTCATCGACACTGGCCCTTCACCAGTTTGCACATCAATTAGCACTTCGCCATCTCCGCCAAAGTTGTCGCCCAGCCACACTAAGTTCGCGCCACAAATTGATTTTTGCATTTTTTCCTTTTTTGCAAAGCTATTTGATTTTTTATTTTGAGTTGCTTTTTTTAGTCAGTTCGACCATAAGCCCCTGTTTTTTTACGTCCTTTCAAATATTACCTACCAAAAGAGGCGTGGTTGCAAAGTCGAGAAACAATAAAGTTTCCATGTTGCAAGAAATGAATTCGCATCATTTATAGTAGCTAATAGCTACCATTTAACAATAATCGAATGCTCTCTATCATTCTTGAATGAAAAAAGAGAGCAAATCAGCATTACAAACCGAAGATAAATTTATGTTGCGACTGCCTGAAGGCATGCGTCAACAGTTCGCGGACATCGCACAAAAGAACGACCGCAGTTTGAATATGGAGCTAGTCCATAGATTGAATGCGTCACTGACAGTGCCTGATGATGTGGTCGAGGCCTGCCGTGAGCTTGTAGGAGTCAAGAACCGCTTAGATTTCGCGGTTCGCTTGTTTCAAGAAGCTGGATTTGATGTTTCAATTCCAAGCAAAAAGACATAAGCCGATTTCTACTAAAATAGAAATGGTTGCATTTCCATTAAATTGGAAATGGCGTTTCCGTTAAAACGGAAATCAAATCTCGGCCAATTTCAAAGTAGTTGCCGCATACCCATCATCAAACAGCCGCTGCCGCATCTGAGTAGACATATTGCGGTCTAGTCCACCCGCATAGCCGGTTTCAACGAAAGCCACTTGCGCACCAATCTGCAAACCCAGATCAATATGCGTGTTTTCGTTCGATGACATCATTAAATTGATGACGCGAGGAGCAATGTCGAAAAGCGAGTGACTACCCGCAGCCAAAGGTGACGACTTGCTCACAAGCTGAATACCAAGCCGGGGCACGGAATCAATCGTCAGTTGATCGATCGGGATGTTATTCACCATGCCACCATCCATAAGCATGACAGGGCGCACTGACTCTTTTGTGAGCTGCACAGGCGAATAAACGATGGGTATCGACGCAGAGGCTCGGGCAGCAATGGCAACAGGCAAATCTGGCGTGTTGAGCTTGCTGAACTCGAACGGCAATTCACTTACAACATCAGAGGCCATGACGACGAGATCGACGTCTAACTCTTTGAAAGTCTTGCAATGCGTGTTCTCAGCGAGCCAATTTTGCAAAGTCTTACCGCTGCAATACCCCATGTTGGTAATGAGTGACCATGGGCTGAAGCTCAGCATGTCAGACCAATCACGCGTCAGTGTGAGCGCCTTCATGTAATCCAGGTCCATGCCACAGGCCGCTAAGGTTGCGATGATCGAACCACCGGACGTCCCAGCATATTCAATCGGTGCAAAGCCAGCGTCACGGATAGCATGCAACGCGCCAACATGCGCGGGAAACTTGAATCCAGAACCGCTAAGAGCGATACGAATCGGCTTCATTTCGGCACCACTGGTGTTTGTTCAGCCGGTTGTAGGTAAGGAATGGGCTGCGCTTTGTCAGGCAATTGAATTTCAAACAGTGCCGATGGGTTGCCTGAAGAACCCGCGGGTAGGCATAACGCTTTTAATGCAGGTATTAGCTGCGGATTGCGAATGGCCGCACTAAAAGGGGTGCCACAGGCGTTTGCAGACCAAATCCGAATGTTGTTGTCTTCCGCTGCTTGAATGCCCTTGATAGCCGCTGTTTCGTAACCGCTGACGACTTGCTGAAAGCCTGCGCAGCCGCTGGCCAGAAAGATTGCAGCACCGAACAAAACGACGGCAAGAATGCGAAGGAAAGATGGGCTTAGGTTCATGGCGTTTCCAATCTATAAAAGAAAAAACCCGCACGCGGCGGGTTGGAGTAGTTTCAAATGACAATATTCAATGTCGCTTTAGGGTGTTGTCGATTTCCTTCACATGCTCAATGGCTTTAGTAATTGCCATTCCGTCTTTAACAGCACGTTGCGGAAACCAGATCGGCATGGTCAGGTAATGCACACCCGTATTGATACCTCGGTGGTGCACTTCGCACAGCACCAAGAGATTACGGATGTCATCCGGTGATTCGATGGGCTTGTCCCCCGCTGCATGGGTGTAGCCGTAAGGGTCAAACACGTGCAATGAGTTCAGCACCTTCACAGGGTCGAGGGCGTTCCACAGACTCCATTCATGGATGTGATGCACCTCGCGGGATTGCCTGCCGCCACATATCCAACAAGGCACGTCCAATTGCACAACTAGCCGTCGTTTGTTGGCGCGAAATTCTGCGCTTTCTGATCGCTTTTTATGATCGGGGTAGTCAACAAATTCTCTAATCGTGCGTGACTCTTGATTCACTTCTGCGCCGTCATCCATTCGCGTTACCCCAAAAAAAAGACCGCCGAAGCGATCAATAAAACACATTAATTTATGTACTTAGTACATTAAGTTGGCATCGTCCCTGTTTCCATTGCCACGGCCAAGCGTTCGGCACGCGCACCTACTTGCTTCGCCCACAGCGAAGTACGCATTCCCAAGGCAGCTCGCTTGTAGTCGCCGCCCTTAATTGCCGCCATGGTGTTTTTGAATGTTTGCAGGGTGCCGATACCCATGTTGAAACACATATTTACTAAGACGCGTTGTCGTACGTCATCGAGCTGGCGCCACCAGCCGAAATACTTATCGAGGGCATCAAACACAGTTTGCAGATCGTCATTCAAAATCTGCGTTACTTTGTCGTCGGTGAGTGGGTACATGGCACCTACTAATGGCTTTGCAACGAGGTTGTGCCCAACGCCCACGGTTTGTATGCCCTTGGTATCAAGGTAAGGCGCATAGCGCACGCCTTCATCGCGGCGCAGTTCTTTGTCTAGGAGGTCACGATTCATTTTGAGTTTCCTCTACGGGCTTTTCGCCTATCTTCCTGCGATCTGAAAAAATGAATACGGCAATCCCGATGACTAGCGCCCGTTTCGCCAATTCTTCATATTGACCGCACGCACTATTGAGTAACAAGGCCAAAGCGCCAACGGTCAATATCCACCAGCCAAAGCGGCAAAGAAGATGTGTTCTCGGCGTCATTTTATTGACTGTCAAAATCCCCTTAATTGCGATCAGTGACGTAGGAACCCACAGCAGAATCATCCAGATAATGGCTTTCATTTTTTAACCTCAAAGTCGCTCAACATCTTTAAAACGCGCGGAATAATCACCTGCGCCCCCATACCCAAAAAAGCAGCAATCGTGATGTGCGAAAAATTGCCTAATTTTAGGAATGCGGGGAACGAGTTTTCCGCTGCCATGGTGAACACAGGCGAAAAGAAACCTGCGAGTAATGACGAAGTGATCAAACTCCCAGCAACGCGCTTCTTCGTCATCGTCGGCAAGTAGGAGAGGGAAATTACGCCCCCTGCCAAACCTGCCAAAAGAGCGTCATAACCAACGCCCAAAAACGAGCCGCTGATGGTAATGGCACTGGCAGCGATTGCCACTCCTGTTACGGTTGGTTCAGCCATGCTGATGCCCTTTATTAAAAATTAATGATTATTGCGGAATGCCAGCCATGATTTGCGTTCTGCGCGCCGCCGTGATGAGGTTTTTGCTGACCAAATAAAGCAGCGCATCTTGCGTGGACTGCAAACCTAACTCGACTTTTGTGAGCCTTGGGTCATCAATGATCGAGAAAAAGTCTTGTACCACTGGATCGACGCTGTTCTTGATGGCTACTCGCTCCGGTGCCGTGAAGAGCAGCTTGAACTCAATTGGTGAGACGACTAGATAAGTTGTGGCGGGAGGAGGTGGAACTACAGTTGGAGGATTCGTCCATGCGTTATTTGCCCACGTCGCACCATTCAGCGTGCCGTTGGGCACAACGATAAATTGACTGGCAATGTCTGGATGAAACATCGTTGCAGGGTCTTTTGTGACCACATCGACAGCGACGTTATCTATTTTGCGTGCGTAGGTTGTCATTCTTCATTACCTTTCTTAGCGGCAAACTCGCCGCACCAGCCTTGATTTGTCATTGGGGGAAAAACAGCAAATGTGCCGCTTTGATTGATGGCTACTTGCGGAGGAAAACGGCGACATAGCCCTTGCCCATCCTCGCATGCAAGAAAAAATTTACAGTCTTTGCAGGCCTCCATAATTAGTACTCCACGCAACAAAAGCCATTGCCACCGACTGCGCCACCGCTATTTATTCCGCCTCCGCCGCCACCTCCTAAGCCGCCATTTCCGCCAATCCCAATAGTACTATTTGCACCTCCACCACCACCGCCATAACCTCCAGTACCTCCAGCAGCACCTGCTGCGCCGTTGCCAGCTCCACCGCCACCATGTAAGCCACCTGCGGAACTAGCAGTAGAGCCGCCGCCACCGCCGCCACCGCCGCTCGTAAAGCCATCAAATGGAAAGCGAATTGCCGCGTTGATCGCATTTAAAGTTCCAGCCGATCCAGTCACGACATTTCCTAAGATGTCTGGCGCACCGCCATTATTTCCAATTGGAAAGCCAAAAGGTGACCCGCCACCAGCACCTGATGGAATATCAAACCCACCCGGTGCGCCACCGCCGCCGCCTTGGTTTGATGCGCCATTTCCACCACGACCCAGTTGACTACCTGCCCCGCCACCGCCGCTTCCAGCGACACCACCAGATGCGCCGCCTGTTGCTTGGAAATCACCACCCGTTCCAGTGCCACCCGTCGCTGGTGTACCACCAGTTTTTCCTGCCTGCCCACCTGTCGCAGAAATCAATGCGCCAAATGATGTCGTTCCTCCTGCCGTCGCACTCGCACCCGCAGTGCCGCCTGTGCCGATGGTGACTGTGTATGTCGCACCCGGCGTCACCGTAAAGACGCCGTGGGCATATCCGCCGCCACCACCGCCAGTGCCCACCGCGAACCCACCACCGCCAGCGCCGAAGACTCGAACGCGGATGCTCGTAATACCGGTTGGAACAGTGAAAGTCCCGCTTACGCCAAAAGGCTGAAAGAGACCATTGCCGAATGTGCCCAAGTACCCCGCTGGGGCAACTTTGGTTCCGAGCGTTCCTGACAGGTTCAGTGAATTATTAATCTGCGTTGCGGCATTGGTTGATTGCTGACCCATGTTTAATTCTCCATTCCGTGAGCACGAACACTGACGTTTGCGGTATCACTACGTACCCACATTTTTTCGCCAGCCGTCATAACCAAACCTGTGTCTTCTAAAACACCGTTGGCAATCACTGACACGTCGTAATCGATGTAATCCGTGTTTGCTGGTGCGCCACCTACGCCAATTGCTACACGTACTTTTACAGGCGTCGAGTTTCGATTTGCGAAGCGCACATTCACGGTGGTGACTTTTGAAGCCGCTGCTGTGAAAAGCAACGTGTCTGTGGCAACTGCGAGATCCGCCGCGCCGAGTTTTCCTGATGCCATTTAGATTTGCCCCATGAAGTAAAGTTGGTTGAGTGGTGTAGTT
>JAIETO010000012.1 GCA_019745005.1 Burkholderiaceae bacterium | reverse complement strand
TTGCAAGACTTTAATAGCAACGGTCGTGCAACCCCAATGTTTCACGCGATAGAGCGTTTTGAGACGCGTTTGTTTTTTGCTTACCTGTTGCAATTGGAAAAACGAGCAGGGCGTGATGCCGCCTTGCAAGCGTATCGCCTCGAAAAAAACATCGCTGTCGAAGCATACCAAGCCCTATATGAAGATTTGCAAACGCGCAATGCTGATGCGGAAGTCTTGACCTGGGTAATGGGCTTTATCACCCAATGGAACACGGCGTTGCAGGGCGATTTTCACTCTTTGTACGTAGCCGAAGGCTGGCGTTCGCATCGCCTTGATGTAGATGATGATTTGCGCGGGCAGACTTGCACGCCCATGACTTTGGAGCGAATAGATTGGCTTGAAAACGCCGTGACGCATAGGTTTGCGATGCTTAAAAAGTTAAACGCATTGTTCGGCGCAGACGCCTCATTTACATTGACCGAACTTGAACGAGATTTGGTCGACGCGCGCACGAAGGCTGAGCGTTGGCAAATCAAGAAGTAAAACTTTTTCCCGCGTTTTAAATTTTATCTGTCAACTTTTGGTGTCACGTCAACGACATGGGCGTTGCACTGCGTATTTGGAGAAATTACGTTGCTGCGAGGCTTTCACTCATGTTTGGCATAACCTGTTTTTGAATCAGGCTTTGATCTCGTTGCGCCAGTTCCTTCATGGTGTCGAAACCACCAGCCAAGGGAAACGCATTGTGGTAGCCCAGATCTTGTAGTTCTTGCGCTGCAAAGACAGCACCTGCATCCTGCGGGCAGGCACAAATCGTCACGATCGGGTAGTCTTTGGCAAGACCGGACAAGGATTTCGCGAGGCTATCGTATTCTGTGACGTATGCGTCTTTGATAAACCCTGTTTCAGCCACCATACTGGCGCTGCGCAGATCAAGCATATGTGGTGGCGTTAAACTGGTTAAGGCGACTTTCATTTCGTCCAAACTGACGTGGCGCATGGTTGCCATTTTTTTGAAGCGCAATTTTTTCCAGAATTTCCAACCTAGAACGATGCTCAAAAATACCAACAGAATCACCACAGCCTTAACGCCGTGTTGCGCCATTAAGGCTAGACCAAAATCGATTTGTGTTTTGAACAAATAACCGGCCGTCAGCGCAACGCCTGCCCACAGCGCTGCGCCAATGGCAGAGGCTATAAAGAATGGCGTGCGTGGCATGCCAAGGGCTCCAGCAACAGGTGGCGCAACAGTAGAAAAGCCGGGAATAAACTTGCCCACAACCAGTGACCAAACACCCCATTTGGTGAAACGTGCTTCCGTTTGATTCACACATGAGCTGGGATTAATGGAAAGTTTGCAAAGCAAAGACAAAACCCGATACCCAAAGCTTCGACCCGCTTGATACCAAATCCAATCTGCGAGAAGTGAAGCAAGTACAGCCAACAGCAGGATGCCAGCTAATCCGCTAAAGCCATGCATTTGGCTGGCTACCAAAATCATGGTGGGCACCGATGGCACTGGTAAGCCAAGCTGCTGCAAAAATACATTCACAAAGACTAAAACGCCGCTTTGTTGTTGCATTAGTTGACTAAGGTAAGTGCCATCCATGTTTCATCCAATAATTGTGAGACGTTTTGGTTAAATTTCTGCGTGACCAAATTTTTTTAATCTGCGATGCACCTGCACCGTCGTGCATGTGCGCTTCCTAGTCCAAACTTTGGCCACTCTTTACATTTACTCAGAGGACCTTAGTTTGCAGTGACGGGAATGATTCCGATTTTTGCTTGCCATTCGCGTGGCCCTGTGTTGTGCACCGATACACCTTTTGAATCTACCGCAACAGTAACAGGCATATCGATTACATCAAACTCATATATCGCTTCCATGCCTAAATCAGCAAAGCCAACGACTTTGGCAGTCTTAATTGCTTTGGAAACCAGATAAGCCGCACCACCCACCGCCATTAAGTAGGCGGAGCCGTGTTTTTTGATGGCATCAATACCTGCTGGTCCACGTTCGGCTTTACCTATCATGGAAATGAGCCCGGTCTTGTCTAGCATCATTTCCGTGAATTTATCCATACGGGTTGCTGTGGTCGGGCCGGCGGGGCCGACTACTTCATCGCGTACGGGATCAACTGGGCCAACGTAGTAAATGACGCGATTTGTGAAATCGACGGGCAAAGGCTCGCCTTTTGCCAGCATGTCTTGAATGCGCTTATGCGCCGCATCGCGGCCAGTTAACATTTTGCCGTTTAGCAGCAAGGTTTGGCCTGGTTTCCACGACGCCACATCGGCTTTTGTTAACGTATTTAGGTCGACGCGCTGCGATTTTTCTGTATCGGCGACCCAATGCACGTTAGGCCAGTTCGATAATGAAGGCGGTTCCATATAGACGGGGCCTGAGCCATCCATGACAAAGTGTGCGTGGCGTGTGGCTGCGCAATTCGGAATCATGGCAACGGGCTTTCCTGCGGCGTGCGTCGGATACATATTGATTTTCACGTCAAGTACCGTCGTCAATCCGCCCAAGCCCTGCGCGCCGATGCCGAGAGCGTTGATCTTGTCGCACAATTCGATGCGCAATTCTTCGGTTTTATTTTTGGGGCCGCGTTGTTTGAGTTCATACATATTGATGTCTTCCATCAACGACTCTTTCGCCAAGAGCATGGCTTTTTCTGCCGTTCCGCCTATGCCAATCCCTAGCATTCCTGGCGGACACCAACCTGCGCCCATGGTCGGTACGGTTTTGAGTACCCAGTCGATTAGGGAATCAGATGGGTTCATCATAATAAATTTGCTCTTGTTTTCCGAGCCGCCGCCTTTCGCTGCCACTTGAACATCGATGGTGTTGCCTGGCACCAGTTCCATGTGAACCACGGCAGGCGTGTTGTCTTTGGTGTTTTTGCGTTCGAAAAGCGGGTCGGCAACGATGGATGCACGCAAAACATTGTCGGGGAAGTTATAAGCTTGGCGAACGCCTTCGTTGACTGCATCTGCAATCGAACCTGTAAAGCCTTCGAACTTTACGTTCATACCAATTTTGAGAAACACGTTAACTATGCCCGTGTCTTGGCAAATTGGCCGCTTGCCTTCGGCACACATACGCGAATTGGTCAAAATCTGTGCGATGGCATCTTTCGCTGCGGGGCTTTGTTCCGCATCATAAGCGCGTGCTAAATGCGCAATATAGTCAGCGGGATGGTAATAACTAATGTATTGCAGAGCAGCGGCAATTGATTCAATGAAATCGTCTACTTTGATGATGGTCATGGTGTGGTCTCTTGGCTGGTAAAAAAATTAGATGAATGCGGGGAAGGGCACGATGAAAAGAAACAATAAATGTTGACGTCTTGTGTAACTTGGTAGCTTGCGCGGTTTTTATCCTGATTTGCTTGCAATAAGCAATCGCAAGAGCTGAATGTAGAAAGGTCAGATGGATGCATGTTCGTGTTGCCAAATCTGCGCGTTATATATCTTGGTATTGATAAAGCTTTTTAACAAACTGATCGATGAAGCACCAATAATTACCATCGCTGATTTGACTTTCCGGTCGGGGCTCCCGTGCAAGCCTAAGCGCGACACGAAGGTTTCATAACCACCAATGATGACCATCATCAAAAGATTCGAAATCATCACCACTTCGATTAAACCCAGCACGACTAACATGATCGTCGCTTCTGTTAATTTCATCGGGCGGACTATCAGTTCTTTTGTGTCTGCACTCAAATTAGGTACGGCAATCGCATCGAGTATGCGATGTAACGACGATGCGTTACCCATATCTGCACCGATTAAGTCACTTAGTTTCTCCCAAACGTGAAAAACGTACACACACTGCGCAAGAATTAAGCCTAAATAAAATGGTTGTTGTAACCGCCGACTAAAGAATATGACGCCCGCTAAAGGACGCAATTTTTTTGTAGGTGAAGGCTTAGTCTGTTTGGATTCTTGCATTTTGTTTGAAATGATAGTGAGTTGGCCTAGATCAAAGGGACGTTGCAAAGCCTTAACTTTACTTTCTTTCCCATATATTCTACCTGTGAAGCGAAAAATTCTGCTGGTCACAGGGCGGCGAGGGGCGCGATGTTCACGTAAGACTGAAGTAAGTCTGCGCGATTATCGTAGGACTTGAAAAAACAACCATGCTTTTTTTATGACTCGGTCTTGTGGCTGTGTTTCTCAAAGACAGCGGCTTCTGTCCGAATTGATTCATTTTTTGTAAATTCTTCAAAATAACAAAGGAGATTTCATCATGTCAGAGACCGAAACCAAATCAATAGAGTCGCGTATTTTTCCCCCACCAGCCGAGTTTGCTGCACAAGCTGCAATTCCTAGCATGGCGGCCTACGAAAAGTTATGCGCCGAGGCAGAAAGCGATTACGAGGGTTTTTGGGGCAGGCTCGCGAAGGAAAATTTGTCGTGGCATAAGCCATTTACAAAAATTTTAGATGAGTCGACCGCGCCGCTGTATAAATGGTTTGAAGATGGTCTGTTGAACGTGTCGTATAACTGCCTTGACGTTAATTTAGAAAAAGGTCTTGGCGATAAAGTTGCCGTCATTTTTGAAGCAGATGGCGGCCAAGTGACAAAAGTAACCTACCAAGAATTGCATGCGAAAGTTTGCCAGTTCGCGAATGCACTGAAATCGTTAGGCATAAAAAAGGGCGATCGTGTCGTCATTTATATGCCAATGTCCGTTGAGGGTGTCGTCGCGATGCAGGCATGCGCGCGCATAGGCGCGACTCACTCGGTGGTGTTTGGCGGCTTTTCCGCAAAGTCTTTGCAAGAACGCATCGTTGACGTGGGCGCAGTGGCGGTTGTTACCGCTGACGAACAAGTCCGTGGTGGTAAACATCTCCCACTAAAAGCGATCGTGGATGAGGCACTTGCCCTTGGCGATTGCGAAAAAATCCGCAATGTTGTGGTGTATCGCCGCACGGGTGGCGCAATTGCGATGAATGCTGGGCGTGATTTGTGGATGGATGAGTTAACTGCAAATCAAGCAAAGCAATGTGAACCAGAATGGGTCAGTGCCGAGCACCCCTTGTTTATCCTTTACACCTCTGGGTCAACGGGAAAACCAAAGGGCGTGCAGCATTCGTCTGGTGGCTATTTGCTGTGGGCCATGCTCACCATGAAATGGACGTTTGATATCAAGCCCGCCGACGTATTTTGGTGTACCGCTGATATCGGTTGGGTTACTGGACACACCTACATTACCTACGGCCCTCTAGCAGTGGGGGCGACGGAAATCGTCTTCGAAGGCGTGCCAACTTTTCCAAATGCAGGTCGTTTCTGGGACACCATACAAAAGCATCAAGTCAGCATTTTTTATACGGCGCCAACAGCGATTCGTTCATTGATTAAAGCAGCCGATGCAGACCCAAATATTCATCCAAAACAATATGATTTAAGCACGCTGCGCTTGTTAGGATCGGTTGGTGAGCCGATCAATCCTGAGGCGTGGATGTGGTACTACAAAAATATTGGTGGTGAAAAATGCCCTGTGGTGGATACCTTCTGGCAAACCGAAACGGGCGGCCATATGATGA
The DNA here is from genome assembly GCA_019745005.1 of Burkholderiaceae bacterium. GTDB lineage: Bacteria > Pseudomonadota > Gammaproteobacteria > Burkholderiales > Burkholderiaceae_D > Undibacterium. Next base: position 3,795 of record JAIETO010000012.1, on the reverse strand, counting down.
CGCCTTTGCCTGGTGCGACGCCATTAGTGCCAGGTTCATGCACCTTGCCTTTGCCGGGAATTATGGCTGCTATTGTTGATGAAACAGGACACAATTTGCCGAACGGCCAAGGCGGTATTTTGGTTGTTAAACGTCCGTGGCCTTCCATGATCCGCACTATTTGGGGCGACGACGAACGGTTTAAGAAGAGTTATTTCCCTGAAGAACTTGGTGGAAAAACCTATTTGGCGGGTGACGGCGCGATTCGCAATAAAGACACGGGCTACTTCACCATTACCGGGCGTATTGACGATGTTTTAAACGTTTCTGGACATCGGATGGGTACGATGGAAATTGAGTCGGCACTGGTGGCGAACCCCTTAGTTGCTGAAGCGGCGGTGGTTGGTAAGCCGGATGAGACAACCGGTGAAGCAATTTGTGCGTTCGTGGTGCTTAAACGAGCAAGACCCACTGGTGATGAGGCTAAGCAAATAGCTACCGAGTTACGCAATTGGGTAGCGAAAGAAATTGGCCCAATTGCGAAACCGAAAGAAATTCGCTTCGGTGACAATTTGCCGAAAACCCGATCCGGCAAAATCATGCGGCGCTTGCTGCGCGTATTGGCAAAAGGCGAGGAAATCACGCAAGATATTTCTACGCTGGAAAACCCAGCGATCTTGGAGCAATTAAAGCAAGCGCAGTAGTTTCGGCCATTTGGGCCGTGCGTAAAATTTGGTCCAATAAATCACACTGCAAGGCGCAGGAGGAATAGCTTTTTCTGCGCCGCTGGCGCTCTGGTGTCCAACGCCACCCATTCTTTGTGCAAAATTGACATCAAGTGACTTCATAGTTGGTGTCCTAGAAGACTTGCGGCAAATAAATTCGCGGTTATACTCCGCTTATCGAAGTTGCATTTGTAACTTGGCTTAGATCAGCACGCTGAGCAGTACACTGAGCAGTAGGCTGAGTCGAGCTAAGCTGCTCCACCTTGTTTCAGACAAAATCACTATGCCCCCATTCAAAAAACGCTTGCCCAAAGGCAGCTTCAAGTTATTTCCCCGCGGTGCACGCAAGCTTCAAATGGAGCAAACGGATCAGCAATTAGGCGCGCCGCATAAACCTCGGCGCGGTATTTACTTGTTGCCCAATGCATTTACGACTGCTGCGTTATTTTGTGGTTTTTATGCGATTGTGATGGCGATGAATCAGCGCTTCGATCAATCTTGCTGGGCAATTTTTGTTGCCATGATCTTAGATAGCTTGGATGGACGCGTGGCACGCATGACAAATACGCAAAGTGAATTTGGTGCGCAATACGACAGTTTGTCCGACATGATTTCTTTTGGCGCTGCGCCTGCCTTGGTGATGTATGAATGGTCATTACGCGGCATGGGTAAATTAGGTTGGTTAGCCGCATTCGTTTACTGCGCAGGCGGTGCCTTACGATTAGCGCGTTTTAACACCAATATCGCAGTTGTCGATAAGCGCTATTTCCAAGGCTTGCCCAGCCCAGCCGCGGCGGCTTTAGTGGTTGGCTTTATTTTATTTATGGATGATCTCCATTACCTTGGTACTGATTTGCGTTGGAGTGGATGGTTTGTGACGCTGTATGCGGGCTTAACAATGGTCACGAATGTGCCGTTTTACAGCTTTAAAGATGTGAATATGCGCAAAACGGTTCCCTTTATCGCGCCGTTTTTAATCGTACTTGGCTATGTTGCTGTCTCTTATGACCCGCCGAAAGCCTTATTTGGCTTATTTGTCGTGTACGGTTTGTCCGGTTACGTCGTGCTGTTGTGGCGTTGGCGTAAAGGTCGCCCGATTAGTCTCGTGCAAACCAAACAAGACCATTCAGAGTAAGGCAAAAACGAGGTTTTGCGAGCGCTGTTCAGGCTGCTTGCGCTTTTAAACGTTTCCGCATATAGTCACTGCATGAACGCCGCATCTTCATCATTTCTTACTTTCACAACAGCGAAGCAATTGCCGTCGCTTCTAGTGCTACGTTCATTGCGCTCATTGCGCTCATTGCGACTACTAGCGTGGTAACGCGCTAAAATCTCCTCTCCCACAATCTGTGTAGTTTTTCACCTCTGTGTGTCTTGCAAGGGTAGGTGAAAGATTGTGCAGATTCTGCAGGTCACTGCAGCCCAGCTCGTCTTAGCAAACTTTGTTTTTCCCACCCATTTCGGATCAATTGCGCGAAGCAATTCACACCTTGGAGTAATAGCATGGCTGAACAACTCATTATTTTTGATACCACCTTGCGTGACGGCGAACAATCGCCCGGCGCTTCCATGACAAAAGACGAAAAAATACGCATTGCGCGCCAGCTAGAGCGGTTGAAGGTTGACGTCATTGAGGCAGGCTTTGCCGCCGCATCGCAAGGCGATTTCGAATCGATTCAGGCAATCGCGTCTGCCGTCCGAGAGCCAATTATTTGCTCCTTGTCGCGTGCCAATGATCGTGACATTTCGCGTGCGGCAGAGGCCTTAAAAACCGCGCAGCGTAAGCGTATCCACACCTTCATCGCAACCTCACCCTTGCACATGGAAAAGAAATTGCGCATGACGCCAGACCAAGTGCTGGAACAAGCGATACAAGCAGTGCGTTTTGCCCGCCAATTTACCGATGACGTCGAGTTTAGCCCTGAAGATGGCAGCCGCTCTGATATGGATTTTTTGTGCCGTGTGATTGAGGCGGTCATCAAAGAAGGCGCAACCACCATTAATTTTGCCGACACCGTGGGTTATGGCGTGCCTGAGTTGTACGGAAATATGCTGAAAACCTTGCGCACCAAAGTACCCAATTCGGACCGCGCCGTTTGGTCCGTGCATTGCCATAACGATCTTGGTATGGCGGTGGCGAATTCCCTCGCCGGAGTGATGATAGGTGGCGCTCGTCAAATTGAGTGCACGATTAACGGTTTGGGTGAACGCGCTGGCAATACGGCCTTAGAAGAGATTGTGATGGCCGTGCGCACGCGCAAAGATTATTTCGATTTGAGTTTTGGCATAGATACGACACAAATCGTGCCAACCTCCAAAATGGTGGCGCAAATTACAGGATTTGCCGTGCAACCTAACAAGGCGGTGGTCGGTGCGAACGCCTTTGCCCATGCATCTGGCATACACCAAGACGGCGTTTTGAAAGCCCGTGATACCTACGAAATTATGCGTGCAGAAGATGTGGGCTGGAGCGCCAACAAAATCGTGTTGGGCAAATTATCTGGGCGTAATGCATTCAAGCAGCGTTTGGAAGAATTGGGCATCACGCTTGAATCCGAAGCCGAGGTCAATGCAGCATTCGGGCGCTTTAAAGAATTGGCGGATAAAAAATCAGAGATTTTTGACGAAGACATTATGGCTTTAGTCTCTGATGAAGAACATTCCCACGGCAATGAACATTATCGCTATGTCTCCTTGGCACAGCGCTCAGAAACGGGTGAAATGCCCTTTGCTAAAGTCACGTTCGCGATTGAAAACAAAGAAGTTGCCTGTGAAGGTAATGGCAATGGTCCGGTGGATGCCATCGTGAATGCGATTGAGTCGAAGGCCCAAAGCGGCGCGGAGTTATTGCTGTTTTCTGTGAACGCGATTACGACAGGCACGCAGTCTCAAGGCGAAGTCACCATGCGCTTATCGAAGGCGGGGCGCATTGTGAATGGCGTTGGCGCTGATCCTGACATCATTATAGCGTCGGCAAAAGCCTACTTATCGGCGCTAAATAAATTACACTCCAAGATTGAAAAAGTGAATCCGCAAAATTAATAGATTTACGTTAAGTTTTAGCTTTGCTACTAAGAGGAATTTTGCATGA
>JAIETO010000247.1 GCA_019745005.1 Burkholderiaceae bacterium | reverse complement strand
GCATAATGGGCAACCATCTCCCGCCAATCCAGCACTTCATCCCCGGTGGCAGCCAGCAGAAAATAACGCTCTGGCAGGCTAATCTGCGGCACAACGTAGTCGCGCAACTCATCGACATAACTGGCTTTAAACTCGAACGGCTCATCAGAATGAAACGCCGTTGTCACGCCAACATATTTTGCTAAGTCATGCGGTGGTTTGACGGCGGGGTTGATCAGTATGGCGCGCAACCCAAATTTTTCTGCCAAATAAGTCGCGTAGTAGCCACCTAATGACGATCCAACTAAGGTGATTTTTTGTGTTGCTTGATGCCTACCAATAATGGATTCCGCTAACGCGATCGCAAGTCGCGGCGACGCTGACAATTGGGGGCAAACAAACTCGCTTTCCCGTCCCAACTCGCGCAAATGCTGCGCCATCGCCCGTGCTTTAAACGACTGCGGCGATGAACGAAAGCCGTGCAAATACAAGATCATGCGCTTGCCACGCGCTTGACATCCACCGCAGCAAGCGCCTTGTCATTGAGCGCCGTGAGTAGTTTTTCATGAATACCGCCAAAACCCCCATTACTCATGACCAAAATATGATCACCAGGCAGCGCAGCCGACACCAGCGCTTGCACCAGTTGTGCAATATCGTTATGCACGCTTAGCTTCGCACCTAAAGGCGACAAAGCATCAGCCAAGCTCCATGCCTTGCTTTGCGCTGCTGAAGTAAGGGAATTCGCTTGCATGGCGCTGTATGCAAATACCAAATCGGCCTCAGCCAAACTGTCCGCCAGCGCCTGCTTCATGACGCCCAGCTTCATGGTATTTGAGCGCGGCTCTAGTACCGCCAAGATGCGCGTCGCTGTTGGGCTTGAGCCTGCTGCCAATTTTCTACGCAAGCCTTGCACGGTTGCAGCGATGGCCGTGGGGTGATGAGCGAAATCATCCACCACGGTAACACCTGCTGCGACGCCGCGCACTTCCATGCGCCGCTTGACGTTTTCAAATTGCGCCAATGCCTCAATCGCAACCGCCGCGTGCACGCCCACATGGCGGGCTGCGGCAATAGCGGCCAAGGCGTTCATCCGATTGTGCGCGCCATTCAATTGCCAGCGCACGATTCCTTGCGACTCGCCTTGGAAAAAAACTTCAAAATCTTCGCCAGCAGTTTCGTCGCAGAGTTGCAAAGTCCATGCTGCTTGCGCATTCACTTGGCCATCTAGCGCATGAGCTTGACCGAAACCTTCTTTTTCGCTCCAGCAACCGCGCTGCATCACGCGCGCTAAAGCAGCGTCGTCCTGATTTACGATCAAACGACCGATGCCAGGCACCGTGCGCACTAAATGATGAAATTGGGTTTCGATGGCACCGATATCAGGAAAGATATCCGCGTGGTCATATTCCAGATTATTCAAAATCGCCGTTTTTGCGTGGTAATGCACGAACTTACTGCGCTTATCAAAAAACGCCGTATCGTACTCGTCCGCTTCAATCACGAAGAAATCAGATGTCTGCGCTGGATTGACATTGTTTGCGCCAGAAAGTCGTGCCGACACAGCAAAATTCATCGGCACGCCACCAATCAAAAACCCCGGTGCGTAACCGGCAAACTCCAAGATCCATGCCAACATCGCCGACGTCGTGGTTTTACCGTGCGTGCCGGCCACAGCCAGCACCCACTTGTCACGCAAAATGTGCTCGCCCATCCACTGCGGGCCAGAAATATACGGCAAACCCCGATTCAAAATCGCTTCCATTAAAGGATTACCGCGCGAGACCACGTTACCAATCACAAACAAATCCGGCGCTAACGCCAATTGCTCAACGCCGTAACCTTCGGTCAGTTGAATACCTTGCGACTGCAGTTGGGTGCTCATGGGCGGATACACGTTCGCATCACACCCCGTCACCGTATGCCCCGCCTGCTGCGCCAACACAGCCAAACCGCCCATAAACGTACCGCAAATACCTAAAATATGAATGTGCATGAGGCTAGAATTTTTCACTGTGAACAATCGCAGCATTTTAACCTAGGGGAACGACGATGCCGCGTGTCTGGGGCGAAACAGTGTCACTCATTTCGCGCCGCGTGAGATCCAAGAAATGCGGGAAGTAACAGGTACTACAGTTAGTATTTTATGAATACGTCCATCAATTAAGCGGCAACTGACATTATTTTTACGTTTTTTTAGGAGTATATTAAAACCACGGCAAATCAGCAGTGTTGACGCCAGATGATATCGTCCGAGTCGGGCCAACTTTCAATCGAAAAACAGCACTTTTAAGACGAGGAAATCGCCTGTATAGCCAATGTTACTCGGGAGTCGTCACGCAAAAATCAAACCCGAAACGCCGAACAAACAGGCGAAATAAGGCGTTTTTAGTCGATTTTTTGCAACCAACGGTCGCATCTCACGCTACCTCGCGCGAATCTTTAGATTTTCTAGATTTGCCACTTCTATTCGTTTACCATCGAAATTTCATGTTGAAGTTTAGATAATTCTTCAAATTTTTCTTCAACCCAGATTTTCCATTAGGATTTGTGACGATGGCGGATGCATTTTTCGAGTCAGTTTTGTTGCGAATGAGACGCCAATAGCTAACTATTGGCAACGAAGAGCAACGAAAATGACCGAAAATGCGCCGCCAGCTCACAAATAGCGCAGCAAGCGCGCCTAATGGAAAATCTGGGTTCAGCTAAGGAGCGAAGGCATGTGGTTATTAGGTGCGATTTTTGGGTTAATCGTCGGCGGGCTCATAGGCTCCACGCCTGCTGCATTTGTCATCATGACGCTTGGTGGCGTGGTTGCGCATCAGTTGGGGAAGTCTAGCCAAACTCGCAGTGCCGAAGCGAAACGCGATGCGGACACGCTGCGTGAATTGCGACAGACAATCAGCCTGCTAGAGACGCGATTAAGTTCGGTGGAGCGTCAACTGGCGCAACGCTTTGTGGCGGATGGTGCTGGCTTGGCGCAGAAAGTGGCTGCACCGAACGCCAAAGAAGAAGCGCCCAAGTCGGCTGCTGAAGCCACGAAAGTCGCCGCAGCAACAATTTCTGAACAAACTAAAACGGGTGCACAGTCTGAGACGATATCTGCGCTGCCCGCGGCCAAGCCGCTCGATACGGCGCGCGTCATGCCATCGGAAAAAATTGAGCCGCCCGCAGCAACAGGCAAGCTGCCATCAGCGACGCCAACGCTTACGACAGACGCAGCAACACGGGCAGTACAAACAACGCCCCCCGTTCAAGCTGCACCGGCAATGGCGTCAACAACGTCCAGCCAGCAGATGCCCAAGCCACGTCCTGCCACAAAGCCAACAGAGCCTGTTATCCCGTTTAAAGACCGCCTACCTGCACCGCTCAGAGATTTTATTTATGGCGGTAATACGCTGGTGAAAATGGGCGTGCTGATTTTGTTTTTAGGTTTAGCTTTCTTGTTGCGCTATACGGCAGAACGCATCACTGTGCCCATCGAATTACGTTACACCGGCGTGGCGATGGTCGGTGTCGGCTTATTGGCCTTGGGTTGGTTTTTACGGCGTCGGCGCGCTGATTATGCGTTGATCCTGCAAGGGATGGGCGTGGGGGTGTTTTATTTAACCACGCTTTCTGCGATGAAGTTTCATGCCCTGATTCCCAGCGAAATGGGCTTTGCGTTTATGTTTGCGGTCTCGATTCTGGGCGCGGCCTTGGCGATCATGCAAAAAGCGCCTGCACTGGCGATCATTGCGGCTCTTGAAGGTTTTGCCACACCGATACTGACCTCCACGGGCGGAAATCACATGATGGGTTTATTTACCTATCTGAGCATACTTAACATTGGCATCGTTCTGGTCGCTTGGTTTAACGCTTGGCGCATCTTGAATTTGATCGGCTTTGTCGGAACGTTTCTCTTGGCCAGCGGCTGGGCGAAGCAGTATTACACCGCCGCGCAGTATGAACCCGTGCAAGCGTTTCTGATTTTGTTTTTCCTGTTGTTTACGGCAACGGGTGTGTTCTTTGCACGGCGCACGTTGCTGGATGCAAAAACTAGCCTTGATCAATCTGGCAGCTTAGCGCAGCAAGCGAATGCGGCGCTGGTGCAAGTTGGCAGAGTCGACAGCGCCTTAGTGTTCGGCACGCCGATTACGGCATTTGGCATGCAGTATCTTTTGACCAAGCAATGGGAATTTGGCCCAGCGTATTCAGCCATGATTGTTGCGGCGTTTTACTTGTTCTTGGCGCGCTGGATTTTTTCGCGCGAGCGCGTAGGTTTGGCATTGTTAGCCGAAGCGTATGCGATTGTTGCGGTGATCTTTGCGACACTGGCGATACCCTTAGGTCTTGAGGGCGTGTGGACTTGTTCTGCATGGGCGGTAGAAGGTGCGGGGATGTATTGGTTAGGAGTGCGCCAGCAAAGGCCGTATGCGCGTGCTTTTGCCTATCTGGTTTTAGGCGGTGCGACTTATCAGTTACTTCATGCAATCAGCTTCAACCCAGCCGCCGGCACTGCCTTGCTGCAAGGCTCAACGATAGGTCCTGTTTTGCTGGCCTTGAGTGCCTTAGCGATGTGGGGACAACACCGACGCGCCCAACTTGATTCCAACGACAGCGCGGAGTTTTTGCCCGGAAAATGCCTACCTTGGCTAGGTATCGCCGCGCTCAGCATTTTGCCTTGGCAATGGTTCGCACCACCTATGGCCGCTGCTGCGACTGCCGTGTTGTCCGTCGCCACCTATTTCGTCGCGCGGCGTCTTGACTTAAAGCCTTTGCTTGCCATCGTCGCCTGCTTGCAAGCGCTTGCTGTCGCGAGTTTTATCAGCACCTTGCACCGCACGTCACTTGATTCAAATACCGTCAGTAAGGCGTCAATGGCGGTCTTAGACAGCGGTACCCAAGGCATACTCGCTGCCCTCATCATTGCTGGAAGTATTTTACTCACTGCTGGTTGGAGCATGGCGCGGGCACGTCGGGCGGCGCTCGCAAATGGCTTGCCGCCTGCATGGTCAACCGTCAATTCCGTTTCGGTCGTGGTGGGCACAAGTTTGCTGCACTTAGCGATGCTGTTCGCGATGAGTTTTCAACAGGCAATCGTGATTTGGCCGCTGACTTCATGTTTGGTGCTGTGGGTGGCGCTGCGTATGTCTCACACCGCGTTGGCAGGCGTTGCGGGCGCACTGCAAGTGCTTTCTGCCGCATTATTCTTGTTCAAACGCGACTTGTTCGATGCGCTTGATGCCGCCACTAACAGCTTGCCGGCCTTCGCCCATACACGCTTTATCGCGCCCTTGATTTTCGGCTTGGTTGCACTCTTGTGCGGCGATTGGATACGAGCGGAGGCGAAGCGTTTTTTTGATGCACTACGCGCAGCTCAGAACGACATCTCTATCACCCAAAACAAAACCGTCAGTTGGCTGAACCCTTGGTGTGCGCAAAAAAGCGCACTTGGTCTCCCCGTCGCATGGGGATTATTTTGGTGGCTCGCGGCGTGGTGCATAGAAAGTAGTCGCGTGTTAGAACTGCGTTCCATACCTGAATTTTTCACGGCGGCGATGGTGACGATCGTGATCACGACTTCATTATTGGTAAGCATCATCGCCCGTTGGCGCAACTGGCAGCAAATGGGGCTGGCGAGTTTGTTGACGGTGCCCGCGTTCATTTTGTCCGGCTTGTTGGCTGTGGTTGGCCCAACTGCACCATTTTTGCCTTCGGCTTATCTGGGTTGGCTGCTTTGGCCTGCGGCGCTGATCTGGCACTTGCGCGTGCTGCACTTGCAGGGGCGTTGGTGTTCGCAAGGGCAGCGCCACATCATGCATGTGTTGGGTTTCTGGTTCTTCCTACTTTTGGCGGCAAGAGAAGGACAGGTTCGCTTGGGCTTGCTTGGCGACCCAAGTTCAAGCTGGGCTCTGCTTGGGTGGATACTCACTCCCGCGTTGAGTCTCTGGCTGCTGACATCAAGCTTTTTAGCGAAACGCTGGCCGCTCACTGAGTTTCGCCATAGCTATTTGTCGACTGCCTGCACACCCGTTGCGTTGTATTTGTTTGGGTGGTGTTTCTTAAGCAATATCATCAGCGCAGGCAATGCCTCACCGCTCCCTTATGTGCCACTGTTCAATCCCTTGGAACTGGCGCAATGGATGGTGCTTGGTGCTTTGCTGCTATGGTGGCGCGCCTTGCCCGATCAGGCCAATTTAAAGCTTTCATCGCAAAGCGCGCAAGCAATCGGTAGTTTGATGGGCTTGGCATTGCTAACAGGTATGGTTCTACGTAGTTGCCATCATTTCGCCGGCGTTGCTTGGGATGGTTCCGCGCTCTTCGATTCGCGTCTGACCCAAGCCGCGTTGTCGATTACCTGGGGACTGTTGGGTGTACTGACGATGGTCGTAGGTAATCGTCGTGCGTCACGCAATGTCTGGGCTGCGGGTGCGATCTTGTTAGGCATCGTGGTGGTGAAATTGTTTGCATTAGAACTGGCCGACCATGGTGGCTTATACCGTATCGTGTCATTCATTGGTGTTGGTATGTTGTTGTTGGCGGTGGGATACTTTGCACCAGTGCCAGTAAAATCGTCATCAATACCAACTCAATAAGACGAGGCGCGTGGGGAAAGACACACATACTTATTATGAAAATCATTACTCGCTTCGCCATTTTCACCACCATCTTGTTAACGATGCAAAGTCATCATAGCGTTGTCGCGGCTGAGGAAAAAAAGGGGGAGCGTCAAGCGGCTATTCATAGCACGGGCGAGGGGCCTTACTATCGCCTAAATCTCCCCGTGGCTATCTACCAAACGGCAGCGCATGTCGACTTACGCGATGTTCGGGTACGCAATGCGAACGGCGAGCTGGTACCGCATGCATGGTTGCAAAACGAAAGCACAACACAAGAAATTACCTCGCGACTTGTGGACTTTTTTCCGATCACGTCGACCGCTGGGCGCAACACTAAAGATACGCCCAGCGACCTGAATGATTTGTCTCTGGAGTTTAAGCAAAATGCTGACGGCTCACTGCTGAGGGTAAGGACAAAAATCTCGGCCGACAAGCGAGCGACCAAGACGGACAGCATTATTGATGTGAGCCAAATCAAGGGTAATTTGTTGCAAGCACGTTTCGAAGTCGACGAAAACGCCGAGGGTCTTTTCCCTTTTAGCCTTGACGCCAGTGATGATTTACGCCACTGGTACACGATTAGTAATGAGGAACAAATCGCGATTCTCAAACGTCCAAACGGAAAAATTGAAAGACTGACGAGCGAACTTTACGGCAAACGAGCAAAGTTTCTGCGGTTGCGTTGGCATGATGCGGCAGCAACTATCAACATCAAATCAATCACGATTGATAGCGTGATTCAGAACGACGTTGCCGCGCCCTTGCAGTGGTCGACCATCATCAAATCTGCTCGCTGTGCGGAAAATTACTGTGATTATTTGCTCCCGGCGAATACACCGATTGATAGCCTTCGTATCAATCTCAACGAAGCAAATACCTTGGCAAGTATTATGGTGCTTGGACAACTCCCGCCGCGTGGTGCTGAGCAATATCATTATCACCGTAATCCATTACATATCCTACGACACAAAACCCGGCCGCAAAACGACCCCGCCTCAGCACTAGTCTGGTTGGCGCAAGCGGTGTCCTACCGGCTAACGCAAGGTGACGGTGAAATTCGATCAGAGAATCTGGCAATGGATGGCGGCATCTATACACATCTTCGCATCCAAACTGAAGGTGAAATTGGCATGCTGGGCAAGGTCGCGCCAAGCATCCAAGTCGGCACGATGCCGCGCAGTTTGATTTTCTTAGGAAGAGGTTCAGCGCCATATAGTCTGACCTGGGGTGCCGAGGTGAAACAAGCCAGCGCCCTGCCCTTGGCGACACTCATTCCGGGTTACCAACCCAAGCAAGCACTCGCGGCTAGCGATGCAACTGTTGACATCGCCCTCAAGCTATCTCCAACGACAAATGCCTCAAAAGAGCCAATAGCGCTCGTTCATCAAGAGCAAACAACCAAACCCGAAAAGAAACTGTGGCTGTGGGCGGCATTAGTCGTCGGATTAGTACTCCTCGGCGGGATGGCTTGGTCGTTGTTTAAAAGTATGGGGAAACCTGAATAGCTTGTTTTCGCGCCAGATTGGACAAGCAGTCACTCATTAACTTCTTATGTTCGCCTCCATTGGACTACCTAAACCTCGCAAATCTTTTTCAACTGAGCATAGAAACAATCAAGCGATTTAAAAAAAGCGATTCTAGCGTCCACCCATATCAACGTAATTTGCCAGCCAGATTTTTGCGTCCTCGGTTGTTTCAAAAATTCTAAACGGACAAACATCTTTGTACAAATTCTCATAGCTGCGGTCGAGAAGGCCGTGCCCTGTGACCTCATTGCCAACGACAAAAGCTAAAGCGACGAAGCGCATTTTCTGCACGCCAAGCAAAGCCTCCGCACGCATATGTTCAAGAGCCTCGGGCGTGCAGAGGATAGATTCCGTAATTATCGTCATGGCGGCCCAATTTCCAGAAGCTGCTAAAGCGATAGCTTCGGGCGTGATCTGTTCTTGCCACTCCTTAGAAAATTCTAAATTCCACGGGCCGCGCACAGTTGTTATGAGGACTTGACCTTCACGCTGAAAAAGAAACTCACCGTGAATACGGAATTTTTGACTCATCATTCATTCCTTTTCGAAATTAGGTATCGCTAAGCCTTCAATCACAACTCACTAAAAAGAGTAATCGCAAGTCTCGTCACGATTCTCGCACAAAGGTTAAACAAAGACTCCTTCGTGCGTAACTCGTCTCTACTAGAGTACCTCGACTTAGCATATCAGCTTAACGGCAGGAGAAGTTCGGTTATGATGCCCACATGTTCATCCAAACCCCTAACGAAGCAGAAAACCTGCGCGCCGAGATTGCCATGTTGGCTGCTCGCATGATTGCGGAAGATGGCGCTGATTATGGCGCGGCGAAACGACGCGCGGCGAAACAAATCTTAGGTAACACCAAAGTGCGCGGCGACGTTTTGCCGGACAACGAGCAGATCGAACATGAAGTGCGTGAATACAATGCCTTGTTTTTTGCTGACACCCAGCCACAGAAATTGCTTGAACTTCGCGAATTAGCATTGCGTATCATGCAACAACTTGCCGAGTTCAACCCGTATATCGTCGGTGCTGTGCTTAATGGCACGGCGAATATGCATTCCGACATTCATCTCCATTTATTTACCGACAACGGAAAAGACGTGGCGCTGTTTTTGTTGAATAAAAACATACAATTTGAAGTCACTGAAAGCAGCAATGCGCGCAGCGAGGGTTTAGAAACGTTCAGCTTTATGGCGGAACAAGTTGGCGTGCATTTGGTGGTGCACGATGCCGATGCCATTCGCCAAGGCGG
>JAIETO010000026.1 GCA_019745005.1 Burkholderiaceae bacterium | reverse complement strand
GAAAGCGCGCCTAATGGAAAATCTGGGTTCAATATAGTTTGAAATTTTCGCTTCAACCATAAGGGGAAATACGTAATTCACGTTCCAAATCACGCTTGAATAAGTTAGTCACATAGACGTAACAATCATCGCAAGACAGACTACATTGAGGTCTTATCGAAATGCGTCGTTTTAATCTCGTTCAACAATCCCTCTGCGACATCTTCTAAATAATCCAACACCAAATCAAAACCACCCGCGCCACCGTAATACGGGTCGGGCACTTCCTTAGCCTTGGTGTTTCGCGCGAAGTCCATCATCAAACCTAACTTATGCTGATACTGAGCCGGACAGGTTTTTTTTAATAAGGCCAAATTCGATTGATCGGCCGCAAGAACAAAATCAAAGTGGGAAAAATCTTCCGCACGCACTTGACGCGCGCGTTGGTTCGATAAATCGATACCCCGTTTTTTGGCAAATGCTTGTGAGCGATGGTCCGGTTGTTCACCAATGTGGTAGGCGTGGGTGCCCGCCGAATCAATTACAAACAAATTTTCTATACCCTCGTCCACCACACGTGCGCGAAAAACGCCCTCTGCCGTGGGCGAGCGACAGATATTGCCCATGCATACAAACAATACTGAAATTTTTTTGTCCATAAAACCCATTAAGCCATTACGAAAAAGGGCTTTGTGTTCAGATTGAACGTTGATAAAACTAAAGGCTGGCATTACGAAGAAAAAAGACATACTCACAATAGTATTTTTTCATTGCGCATATTAGTTAAGCGCGTAACCACTATTTCTTATATAAAAACTGGCAGTATGTGATTTTTACAGCCGACTTCAAAACACTTCACTCGCCACGATAGTAATATAGCGCGCCACATAAACCCGCCCCAACGGCGACAAGTAAAAACACACTACTGCCGATCAAATACGGATAAAACATGAGCGCGATGCCCAGCCATTTGGTGATATTGCGACCCATTTTCTTACCAAAACGGTAGGCAACAAAGCCGACTAGCCCAAACATAATCGATAACGCGATATACGCGGGCGAGGGTAAAAAACTCAGCAAGCTCGACACTGCTTGTTGCTCATCGCCCGACAAGGCGGCGGCGAATGGCGAGCTTGTAGCGCTCATGCCAACGTAAAAATAGCAATGCTAATGCCGACCCCAGCCGTCCACAATAGCGTGCGCAAGGTGCCTGCATTGATCAGGTATGCGGCCACGTACAACACTCTTGCCAATACAAACGCCAACGCCAACATATCAATGCGGCCCTGTGCTGCTTGGGCTTGCTGCGCTAACAGCACGGCGGCAATAAATAAGGGCAGCGATTCAAACCCATTGAGTTGCGCAGCCACGGCGCGTTGCTGCCAGCCCGTTAAGCGGCTTGCCCAATCGCGTGGGTGGTTGTTGTCGTAACGTCCGGCATCGCGCGGCAGGCTTGCGCTGCTGCCCTTCGCTAAACCTATCGTGGCTACCGGTAAAAGGCAGGCGGTTAATACGCACCAGTTGGCGATTGTCATAGAAGTTCTCCTTGTAATGTACTTATGCAGCACTTGGTGAAATGATGGTGCGCAAAGCCGCGACCAAGCGTTCGACTTCCTCTACCGTGTTGTAGTGCGCCATCGAGACCCGCACCACGCCGCCGTAGGGTTGCAGTTGCAAATCAGCGATGAGTTTTTTCGCGTAAAAATCACCAAAGCGAATACCGATTTGCTGTTGATCCATTTGCAGGACTATCGCTTCTGATTGCATGCCTTCCACCACGAAGCATATCGTTGGCACACGCAAATCACTCATGCTATCTGCGCCAATGATGCGCACGCGCGGTTCGCTGCGCAAGTATTGCAATAAGATGTCGCCTAAATAGTCTTCATGACGAGCAAACTGATCGAAGGCAAATTGCATTAATTCGCGTTGCGTGCCCGTGCCGCCCATCGCCAGACCCATGCTTTCCAAATACTCGACGATACCGACGCAACCGTATGACAATTCGAAATTCACATTCCCAGGTTGCAGCTTATACGGCAAGTCGTCGGCAGGAATAAAGCCGTGATTCAAGTTCGGCAGTGCCAGCAGAAAATCGCGCTTGCCCCACATCACTGCGTAATGCGGGCCAAACACTTTGTAAAAGCTAAAGAACACTACATCGGCTCCGCACGCTTGCACATCAACCAGACGATGCGGCGCATAGGCCACGCTGTCTACACAAACTCGTCCACCAACCGCATGCACGCGCGCCGCCGCTTCAGCGATGGGATTAACCATGCCCAGCACGTTAGAGGTTTGGCTCATCGCCAACCATTTGGTGCGCGGGCTGAGCAATTTATCGAGCTGCTCAAGGGGCAAAGTGAAGGTGACAGGGTCAACGCACCATACCTTCACCACCACGCCTAGTCCCAACAAACGTCGCCAAGCACCCACATTGGCTTCATGATCAATGTTAGTAATAATGATCTCATCGCCCGCTTGAAGGCTGGGGCGCAGAGCCTGCACCAACAAATAAACCAAGCCGGTGCTGGAACCACCCATCACGACTTCTTCGTCATGCGCGGCATTGATCAAACTCGCAATCGAGCGGCGCGCTGCCAGCACACGCTCTGTCGCCACGCGCGACACTTCGTAGCTCGCACCAAGTTGCACACTCGTGGAGAGCAAATACGCATGCACCCTATCGGCAACACGTTTCAGAACTTGGGAGCCACCGGCATTGTCAAAAAATGCGTAGTCGTCACGCAAACCCGGAAATTCCGCGCGGATTTTTTCTATTGGATATAACGGTGCCTGACTTGATTCCGCGGATTGCGAAGTTTGAGGAACTTGGCCTTGTGTTTGCATTTGGGAGTGCATTATTTTTCCTTATGATGAGTCGCGTTACAAAGTTGTTTTTTAAAATCGCAGCTTGTCGTTTTTATGTTTGGGGCGTCATAAAAATTATCCTCGGGCAGGCCGCTTTGTCGGGCGTGGCGGGACACCAAAACGACACCGTTAAAGACCAGCGCTGACAGGCAATTTCGATTAGGTCCGGTTTTTCACCCAAGCCCATATTGCAGACCGATTGCAAGGCCTTGGAAACGGATTGACCCTGATAATAACCGTAAGTGCTGATCTTTTTAATCGCATTCACCGCCACCGCTGGGGCAACAGAACCCGGACGTATCCTGAGTTCACGTTGTTCGGCTTGCTCCCCCTTTTGCTGGGCCGGGAAGATTAAATCGACACGCGTTTCCACCTCTGCCTGCCCACAACTCCATTGCCCCGCCTCGCGCGCGCATTGGGCGACGTAGTACAGCGGCTTGTTCTCTAATTGGGCATGTGGCCGACACGTGACATCAGCAAAATTTGCGTTTGCCGCATTTGCTTCAAACGCTTGCGCATCAATTTCCGCCACGCCCACGCCAAACTTTTTCGCGCACACAACTTGTTCTAAGACCAAGCGTTCCGTACGACTTAAAGACACAGGAAAAGTTTGATTGTCAGCCGCCTGTGCGGTTTGGATGGTCATCGTCGCCAAGCACATCGCAGTCAATATAAGCATGCCAAATCGCCTATGCGCTTTGTGTGCGGCCAAGATTGCTCGCAAGTTAAGAGAAGGAATCATAGCGAACCACTTTATCGATGAAACAAGCCTTTGAGTTTATCCAACACTTCTTTTTTCTTCTCTTCAATGATCGGTGCCGTCTTCGCCTTGATGGCAGATTTCAACACATCGCTGCCAATTTGGGCGAATTGAATTTTGTAGGCTGGCTTTTCAAAAGGCCCGTAAATGCGCACGGGTATGCTGATATTTTTTAACTGCGCTAAATCCGCACCGCCCTGCCCTGCGGCGCTCTCCACGACTGTAACCTTCGCCACGTAATCCAGCATGCTCTCGCGCAGATTCACCGTACCGTTGCCACCGACACGTAAAAATGGTGATTTCATATCGAGATCGTCACTTTTCCCTATGCCATCGCTAAAGTGTATCGAGGCGGACATGGCGGAAAAATCGGTTTTCTCATTGTTATTTGCAGTTTGATCTTGGTCGGTCTTATTGAGTATTTTGGTCTTGAAATCGCGCAAGGACTTTGCCAAGTTAATGCCCTTTACCGCGCCATCAACCAAATTAACGGCGATATCGCCATCCAAACGATGCTTTAACTCCGTACTGGTTTTGCCTTGCGTTTGTAAGTGCAGCTTCAAACTGCCGCGCCCTTCTAACGCGTCTTTATTCACTGCGTCTTTGAGCAAAGGTTCGATTTGGATGTTGCTCAGCGTTTGTTGAATCAGGTAGCTATTGTCGTTGGCATTCACAGTCACATCGCTTTGCAAATCACCTTGATACAGCCGCGCTCTTGCCCCGCGCATTTCTAATTTGCCGCCGCTGGCTTTTAAGGGCAATTGCAAGTCCGTCAGTTTGAGGTTCTTGACTTGCAACTTACCGACGCTCACCTTGCCATTCAAACGTAAGGTCTTTAAAGCACTCAGATCAATCGGCGTCTCGGCGGGCGGCTGCGCCTTGGTATTGCCCGCACTTGTCGCTGGCGCGACGCTGGGCTTCATGTAGCGATCCAAATTTATCGTATCGACTGCGGCATTCAAGTCAATTTGCGGCGACGAGAACCCGCGCACATCGACTTTGGCTTGTAATTGACTCTCATCAAATTTGCTTTGTAGTTCCGTTTGTATCGATTGCTCATTCAGATGCAGACTCAGCTTACCCGTCAGAGGTAACTGAATATCCGCCTGCGGCAAGCTTGGGTCTTGAATCCGCAACGCCACATCAAACTTGGGCAAGGTGAAGACCTTTGCTTCCAGATCACCCTGCAGCGTGGAGCGGAACGTGCCTTTAATGTTTTGCGTTCCTTGTTTACGCTCAAATTCAATTTGCACGCCGTCCAACTTGAATGCTTTATTGGTGCCGCTCATGGCACCCGTGCTTAACTTGGCATTCACATTTTGTGTGCCAGAAATTTGCAGCGTCGCCGCCATGCTGTCACCGCTGGCTTTGTTTTCGTCGATCTGCAATTTAGGTACGGTGAACTTAAAATCCACGTCGCCCTGCGCTAACTTGGTTTTCAATTGCGCTTCTAAGCCGGATGCATTCACCGACGCGCTTTTTGGTTTTAGTTGCAGTTCAGGCGCTTTGAGTTCCATGCGCAGTTGATTGCCTTGCACCAAACCATCAATGACAGCGCCGAATTTTTTTAGATCAAACTCTTGTGCTGTTAAATCAAAGCGCAAGCCGGTGTTGACTTCAGCCTGAAAGTCATTGACCGTCTTATTGTCTTGTTGTGAGGTGACACGGCTAGAAAAATGGATTTGCGTCGGCACTTTGTCCGCGATTTGTCCACTGCTTAGCTGTAGATTTTTTAGAGCACCAAAGAACTTGGTTTTCTCATCGCTAACGTCAATATTTGCATCCACCACTTCAATCCCTTCAACCTCAAATTGCAAAGCCTCTGCACCAGGTTGAGGGATGGTTTTCTCTGCATTTTCAGCGCTGTCTTGGCTGGTCAAATCGTCGATATTACTTTGCCCATTCGCATCGCGGCGCCAGTGCAGGTTTAGACCACGCAAGCTAACTTTATCGACCACTAATTTTTTGCTGAGCAAAGGTAACAAAGCAAGTGAAACGCGCGCGCCATCCAGCTTGGCGAAATTTTCCTGACTATTTTTCGCTGACAAACTGAGCTTGCCTAACTCGACGCCAATTTTGGGAAAAAAGCGCAATTTAATGTCGCCATCGATCGTCAGCGTGCGCTGCTTTTTCTCAAGCACAGTGCTGGTGATTTTCGCCTTGAACTGATTTGGGTCGAAAGCAAAACTCAGGTAGGCCACGAGCAATGCCACCAGTACGATAATCGTTCCAAAACCAATGGCAAGAAACTTGAGAGGTCTATTCATGGTGCATTCCTCAAATTCAGAAGGACGTGTTGGCGTGAAGGGCGCAGAGTTGTCGCTATTTTGCGCCTGTTATCGATGAGCTATGGCGCAAATCATAGCATTGCACGCGGGAACAAAGCGCGAGCAGTGTTTCGCGACAAAACTTCGGCGGAATTTCGCTACGCGAAAAAAACTGCGAGCCTGGACTGAAGAGCAAAGACTGAAGGGTTTGGGGTTTCGACTTAAAGCGCGCTTTGAAATTCGGTGTGAATAGGCAAGCACGCACGCTGTAATTGTAAGTAGTTGTAAGTGGCGCTTTACATGGCCGCCAGATTTTGCAGGCGACCAAGAACAGGGCTTGCGAAGGTCAATAGCGCGATTTTCTACAACTTTATTGTGCCGATTTTAAGCATACTCCCTGATTTTTATTAATTTATTCAGGTTTTGCGCTTTATCTTAATGCGGAACAAAAAAATACAACGGTAGGTATGAGGCTTACAGCCTGCCGAAGCAGGTGTAAGCCATCCCGAGTAAAGCAAGTTTATTGCGACTGCACCACTGAATTAATTGTGATTGGTGTCACCGGCACATTGGTCAAACCGCCTTGTGTAGAAACCGGCACCACCCGAATTTTGTCGACCACATCTAAGCCCTGTACGACTTTGCCGAACACGGCATAACCACCGTTGCTGGCATCCAGCGCCGCATTATCGACGACATTGACAAAGAACTGGGATGTTGCTGAATCCAAAACATTGGTACGTGCCATTGCCACCGTGCCGCGCAAATTGCTTAAGCCATTACCCGCTTCGAGCTTAATCGCTGGCATGGTGGCAGGTTGCGTTAATGAACTGGTAAAACCACCGCCTTGAATCACAAAATTGGACTCAACTCGATGGAAGATGGTGTTCACGTAAAAACCGCTTTCGACGTAATTTAAGAAATTATCAACACTGACAGGTGCTTTTGCAGGATTAAGTTCCATCACGATGGTGCCAAGCGACGTCACCATGGTGACCTGCGGTTGATTCGTTAAAGGTATTGTGAAATTGGTCGTATTCAGCGTACTGCCATCACCCGCTGTCACCGTCATAGGAAAAGTGCCAACACCGACAATTTTGCAAGAAAACACGCGACGAGTGGCAGTGCCGCCAGCGACTTCGGTGATTTTTAAGCAACCGAGATTCGTGATATTGATACCAAGATCCAAGTTTTGGCCGGTGACGGTGAAGTTCGTTATCTTTCGATAAAGCAGCTGGTCGCTGGTTACGGCGCTGACCGAGACTTTATTCGCGGGTGATGAGGTGCTGCCGCTGCCGCAAGCAGCTAAGAAGCAAGAAAGTGCGCAAAGAGTGAGCAAAGATAGGCGTTTCAAAAAAGTCTCCAGTCAATGAGTCAATAAAATAATGGTGGGCAAAGAAAACAAAAGGCGTGTGCGTCGCAGTAAGTGCGCAAATTCAAGTTGGCTACGCATGAACTAGACTTGCGCTTTCCTAGGTCTTTTGGATAGGTAATCGTGCCACCTACTTCCGAACAAGTATAGTAACAGCGGCGAGTGTAACGCAAGCACTGAGATGAAACGAAATCTTGCAATTCACAAATCGATAGGCAAATCCATCGCGCTAAGCAAGCTTTGTAATGAAATCTTACAAATTTCTCGCCTAAACCCGAGCACCTTTAAGTTATGCTCTACCGTCGACCAGACGTGTTGCGCCTTTTGTCAGCTAGGCGCAAGTCTCGTAGCACACAGTTTGCCACGGCAAAACTGGCTGCCTAGCGTTAGTTTGTAATGTTACGCAAGCAAGTTGGCGAACCGGCCGGTGATATTACTTGAACGCGTCGACTCATTTAAATAGCTGGTCACGAAGCTATTCAACATCGAATTAAGAGCAAGATCGAGCGGTATGGAAAAGCAAGTCGTCTACACAAAAACTGCGAAGGGTTTAACCGAGGCAATTGGCAAGACCAAGGAGCTTTCACGCGGCTTGCGCGATATCTTGAAGCAAATCGATGGTCGCGCAAACCTTGCAGAATTGCAGGCGGGCTTGGGTAATCTGTCAGACAAGAAATTAGAACGCGCGCTCGATCACCTACTCAAAGGTCATTACATACGCATCTTCGACGCGCCACGTCAGTCGAAGAAAGTCGCTGCGGCCGCCAGCACGACTGCGCCAAGCATCGATGACTTCGATTTCTCCACGATAGGCACTTTTCAAGAATCCCTGTTGCAACTCACCATGAGTGCCTTTGAGAACGCTGTCGAAGCACAAAAGCTCGCTGCTGCACAAGCTGCTGACAATGGCTCAAAGAAAAATGTTGATGCCAATATCGTTGCCCAGTTACCAAAATCGATCATCGCAATCGACCCCAATATTCAAGCGCTTGCCGAATATACAGTGCGCTTAGAAGCAGAAGCGCGCGCAAAACGGGCAGCACGCGATGCCGCTTTGGCGAAAGCCGACAATGCGCAAGTAACACGTTTAGTGCCGCCTGCGAAGGCGAGCCCTAGTTCCAATCCGAATTCGAATCGGAATCCAACCATCAACGCACAGAATGTAGCGACGAAACAAGTTCCCGCGCACGTGCATCAGCCCATCCGAATGGAAACCGAGCTATATCTCGGCGGCATACGGCCCGAAGAGCAGGAAGAAATCAAACGCGGGCAAGTGGCGGAGAAGCGAGCGCAGAACGATCATGCACACGCGTCAAATCACGCAAAGGCCGAAGAATCTGCCCGTAAGGAATCTGAGATTAATGCCAAGCATGTCGCAGAAGAATTGCAACGCCGTGTAGCGCAAGGTCGCGCCCGCATGGAAGCAGAAAAGAAATCTGCCACGGGCGATGCCGTGAAAAAAACAGCCGCCCCTTCGCAGGACGCGGCCGCTGCTGCAGAGCGAGTGGCGGAACCAAACGTAAATGCGAAAAAGCTCCGCGAACAAGAAGCAAAGGAAAAGCGCGAAGCATTGCAAAGAAAAAAAGCGGCTGAAGAAGAACAATTTAGAGAGCAACAAGCGCGTATCAAGGCAGAAGCAAAAGCAAAATTAGACGAGCTCAACCGCGCCGAAGAAGAACGTCTCAAAAAAGCCCGAATCGCCGCTGAGGCGAAAGCACAAAAAGAACGCGAAGCTGCCGAGCAACTTAAACTAGCGCAAGAAAAGCAAGCCCGCATCGAAGCCGAAGCCAGAGCAAAGCAAGAGGCCTTCGCCCGCGCCAAAGCCGAAGAGGAACGTCTCGCTCTTGAAGCCAAACAACGTCGTGAGGCGGAAGAGAAAGCACGCCGAGAACGCGAGGCGGCTGAGCAACTAAAACGCGAGCAAGAAGAGCGAGCACGCCTTGCCGCCATCGCCGCTGCCAAAGCAAAAGAAGAAGCACTTGCCCGCGCCAAAGCCGAAGAAGAACGTCTTGCGCTAGAAGCAAAACAACGCCACGAAGCAGAAGAAAAAGCCCGCTTAGAACGCGAAGCGGCTGAACAGCT
Source organism: Burkholderiaceae bacterium (assembly GCA_019745005.1). Lineage (GTDB taxonomy): Bacteria > Pseudomonadota > Gammaproteobacteria > Burkholderiales > Burkholderiaceae_D > Undibacterium. The sequence goes on along the minus strand of JAIETO010000026.1, from coordinate 63 downwards.
AAAACGCGAACAAGAAGAGCAAGCACGCCTTGCCGCCATCGCCGCCGCCAAAGCGAAAGAAGA
>JAIETO010000298.1 GCA_019745005.1 Burkholderiaceae bacterium | reverse complement strand
CAAATTTTAGCGAAGCAAGGATGGGCGGCTCCTGCTTGGCCGACTGAGTTTGGCGGCACAGGTTGGAATCCTATCCAGCGCCATATCTTCGAAGAAGAATGCGCCAATGCGGGAACGCCGCCTATCTTGCCATTCGGCGTAAATATGGTCGCGCCTGTGATTATGGCGTTCGGAAACGCCGCTCAAAAAGCCTACTACTTGCCACGAATTTTAGATTGCACTGATTGGTGGTGTCAGGGCTATTCAGAGCCTGGGGCAGGCTCAGACTTAGCTTCACTAAAGACGCGCGCTGAACGCATAACCGAAAACGGCGAAACCATGTACCTTGTGAATGGACAAAAAACCTGGACCACGCTTGCGCAACATGCCGATATGATTTTCTGCCTAGTGCGCACCGATTCAGGCGCACGCAAGCAAGAAGGTATTTCGTTTTTACTCATTGATATGAAGTCGCCCGGCATTACGGTGCGCCCTATCCTCATGCTAGATGAAGAACATGAAGTCAACGAAGTGTTTTTCGACAATGTAAAAGTTCCAGCACAGAATTTGATTGGCGAAGAAAACAAGGGCTGGACTTATGCCAAGTATTTACTAGGCCATGAGCGTACTGGTATCGCGGCTGTTGGACGATCCAAGCGTGAACTTCATACGCTAAAAGTGCTTGCGCAAGAACATAAAAAAAACGGTGAAGTGCTTTTAAATGATCCCGTTTTCACTCACAAGATTGCCACATTAGAAATCGAACTGATGGCGCTTGAAATTACGGTCTTGCGGGTAATTTCACAAGACACCGGCCGTCCCGGCCCCGAAGCATCCTTATTGAAAATCAAAGGCACGGAGATTCAGCAAAAATTGACTGAGTTAATGTTAGAGGTCATCGGCCCTCATGGGCATTTATTTAGCCCAACATTTGATGAAACAGCGAATCAAAATAACAGCGCCGATCACGATGCTTTGACGTCGATTGCCTCGATGTATTTCAACTTCCGTAAAACGTCGATTTACGGTGGTTCAAATGAGATTCAAAAAAACATCATCTCACAAATGATTTTGGGCTTGTAAGGGGAAACAAATGGATTTCAATTTGACCGAAGAACAAACACAGTTTGCAGAAGCAATACGCCGCTGGGCGGAAAAGAGTTACGCCTTTGAGGAACGCAAGCATATCGTGCATTCTGCAACTGGTGTCTCAGATAAGGCGTGGCAGGCGTTGGCCGAACTCGGTGCACTTGCCTTACCCATTCCTGAAGCGCAAGGCGGTTTTAACGGTAACGCCATTGACATGATGGTCGTGCTACAAGAAATTGGGCGCGGCTTAATCATTGAACCCTATTTTGCAACAGTATTAGGTGCAGAATTCCTAAAGCGTACCGCGTCGCATAATGAGCTATTAGAAACTATCGCCACAGGCAAAACCAAGCTTGCTTGCGCCTTACACGAACAACAATCGCGGCACGATCTTTTCGACATTGCTTGTACCGCGCAAGCAACATCCGATGGTTTTGTGCTGAATGGGAAAAAAACGATCGTCCTGCATGGCGCACAAGCGGATGCCTTGATCGTATCGGCACGCACTAAGGGGGCGCAAAGAGACCTTGACGGCATCAGTTTGTTTTTAGTTCAGACGTCTAGCTTACCCGTTGGTAGTGTGCAGGACTACCGCACTGTCGATGGTATGCGTGCAGCCAATCTGCGCTTCGAGCAACTACCCCTGCCCGCTTCGGCATTGATAGGTTCTTTGAATGATGCGTGGGACATACTCGATGCGGTAAGTGACTATGGTATTTCGCTGTTGTGTGCCGAGGCGATTGGGCTCATAGAAGCGTTATTCGCGACCACACTCGACTATTTGAAAACTCGGCAGCAATTTGGCGCACCTATCGGCAAATTTCAAGCGCTGCAGCACCGCATGGCAGAGATGTTCATGGAAATGGAACAAGCGCGTTCTCTCGCTACACTTGCAGCCGTCAAAGTCGACTCGACCGATCCCAACGAAAGGCGTCGTTGCGTTTCCGCAGCAAAAGCAAGAGTCGGTCAAGCCGCCCGCTTCATTGGTCAACAAGCGGTTCAATTGCATGGCGGCATGGGAGTAACAAATGAACTGCCCGCCGCCCATATGTTCAAGCGCCTGACCATGATTGAACTCAGCCTCGGTGACACCGATCATCATCTCGCCCGATTTGCCGCGCTACCCAACTTTTTACCCAACACTCAGCCTCATTATTCTCATGCGTGAAATTCAAAATAGTGAAGAACTCAGATCCTTAATCGGACAAGAACTCGCCGTATCGGATTGGATAAAGGTCGAGCAAGATCGCATCAATCAATTTGCCGAAGCTACTGGCGACCATCAATGGATACACCTCGACCGCGAGCGCGCTAAACTTGAGTCACCCTTTCGTAGCACGATCGCGCATGGCTTCTTGACACTTTCACTGCTGCCTATGCTGCTACAAAATGCGTTGCAACTCAATTACGTAAAAATGGCGCTCAACTATGGGCTCAACAAAGTGCGCTTCCCGGCACCTGTGCCCGTTGACAGCGAATTGCGTGGGCGCATCAAGCTACTATCGATGGAAGACATCAAGGATGGTGCGCAGATTGTTTGGGAAGTAACCATAGAACGACGTGGTCTCGACAAACCTGTTTGCATTGCGGAAGCTGTTACCCGCTGTTATTGAAACCGAAGGACCCAACCAACTGATCCCAGTTCCAAATCAATACATCTTAGCGACCAACCGCAGGCAGTGCTGTGGCACAGCAAGATGAAGGTGACAACGACACGATAGTTTAAAAATGGGATGAACAAACGCACTGACTCTCTCGAACTGACATCAAATTCAAACGAATTCACAATCAATTCGCATCGTGATTTTCACATCACTTTTTCGATAACCCGATAACAATAAGCTCAATTCTTTCGAGTGAATAAAACAACAAGATCGTTACCCATTTTGTAATATTGGTTTTATACTCAGCCCAGACAAAATGCATTTAGCTTGTCATCGTTGTGCGCAAAAAGACAGCAAATGCAGGCTAGGTTTGCGGCTATCGTGAAGTCAGGATGCAATTGGCTTCCCATAAAAAAGCGCGACACAAAAACATTAAATACCGCTAACCACCAAGGGGAAATTGAGTGAAAAAATTTGGTTTAATTAGCGCAATCACACCATTTGTGATTGCACTCTGCGCATGTGGCGGCAACGGCAAAGTCAGCGAACCTGTCGCGACCGACGCAAGCCCAAAAAAGGCAGCCCTACTGCAACAAATTAATCCACTGCGACTTGACAACGACAGTCGAATCGCCACCAGTTTTGCTCATACAGTCGCACTTGCGACAGACGGCATGGTATTTAGTTGGGGGTTTAACGGTACAGGTGCCTTGGGCACATCCGATTATTTGGATTCGACCACGCCACGGCAAATCTCCGGATTAAGCAATGTTCGTGCGGTAAGCGTAGGTCAGTACCACAGTGCCGCTTTGCGTGGTGATGGCACAGTGTGGACTTGGGGTTTTAATGCAGACGGTCAACTCGGTGTTGGATCAGGTTCGTACTCTATTCCACGCCCTACACTAGTCTCTGGCTTAAGCGATGTTGCGGCGATTGCGTCAAATAGCAATCGAACTTTAGCTTTAAGAAAAGACGGCAACGTCTGGGGCTGGGGATCAAGCCGCACCGGATCAAGCAATCGCCCGGTCGTAGTTTCTAATCTAAGTAACGTGAAAGCAATTGCGGCAGGTGATAGCGCAAACTACGCAATCAAGAGTGATGGTAGCCTCTGGGCGTGGGGGGCAAATAATTACGGCCAGCTCGGTAATGGCTCAACATTCCCAAGTTCTACGCCCATTCAAGTCTTAGGCTTAAGTGGTGTTCGTAGCGTTGCAGGGGGCATGTACCACGGGTTAGCTTTAACTTCCGATGGCAAGGTTTGGGCGTGGGGAACAAATACCTACGGTCAATTGGGAATTGCCAATTACTTCTCACCCGTCGCGCAACAAGTTCTTGGTCTTTCAGGTGTGAAGTCGATTTCTGCGGGGGCATACCATAGCGTCGCCGTGCTTAACAGCGGTCGGATATTAAGTTGGGGATTAAATTACTACGGCGCCTTCGGCAGCGGCAGCTATGTATTTTCAAACTCGACGCCCACTGAAATGTTAGGCGTCAACAATGCGGCCTCAATTGCGGCGGGTTACTACCACACCATGTTCATCAGTAGCACTGGCGACGTTTTTGGTACGGGCTATAACTACTATGGGCAGTTAGGTACCCACACAACGAGCAACACAGCTGTGCCTTTGCAAACAGTCGGTGTTCGTGGTGTTGGCAATTTAAAGTTAGGTACTAACACCCTTACGCCGAGCAACTAGGTAATTTTTATAGCATCTGCGTGGCTTTTCGCGTTAGATTAGCCACGCATAAGAATTGCGAAAACGCTTGACCTGAAAGCCAGATTAAATCTTAGAGAGAACATGACTCTTGTGATTTTTCTGGCTTTTATTTTTTCATTAGCAGCCCCAAAAAAATCGATGACTTCGTGCAAAAATTGATTATTCGTGCGCAAGAAAAAAGCGCCATTGGTGAGGTAGACCTGGTCAGAAGCTTTGCAGCCATAAGTAGTCTTTGCATGCTCTCGCTAATGGCATGCCTGCCCTTTCTGTTACCGATCCACGTTGATCCAATACCGTCGTTCTATTCTGAATGGTGGGCAGTTTTTTTCGGCCTTGCTGGAGCGCTCGTTTTCGTTTTGTTCTCGAGCGAGATAAAGCTGGTCCTCCCTAGTATCACGTTCACTCCAATTCTCCTTGCGCTAGTGGTGGCGCTACAAATCAGCCTTGGTATGTTTGCATACCGTGCTAGTGGCTACTTTCTAATCGCCAATCTAGTCTGGGTCGCTGTGTTAATCATCGTGGCAAGTTCATTGTGTGAAAAGCTCGGCGCAAAAAAATTTGCTGTTTTTATTGCTACTTCCATCCTTTGCGGCGGAGTGCTCAGTAGCGTTGTGGGCTGCGTACAAGCAGTAGGCATGCACCACTATTTTGCGCCTTGGGTGACGCCATTACTTGGCCCAGCAGGTGTTGGTGTTTATGGGAATCTCGCCCAACAGAACCATTTCGCAAACTATCTTGCATTAGCCTTGGCGAGCGCACTTTATTTACGTGCAAGCATGACGCTTAGTTTGCGCAAGTTTATTCCTATCATTTCCCTGCTAATCACCAGCGCGATTTTATCCGGCTCACGTAGCATTTGGCTCTATTTTGCTGTATTAAGCGGGCTGTTTATTCTGCTTCGGCGCGCGCGCAATAACACAAACGCAAAACATGAAACACGAAAACCAAGCGGCCATTTAACGCGCAAAGCGATCACGCTCTTTTGCGCCTTTGGAATCGCAACATTCCTCATTGCATCGCAGTTACCGCAATTTCAGAGATTGTTTCAATTAAGCGAGACTTTGGGTTCGCGCTCTTTCCTCTGGCGGCATGCTGTAGATATGTTTTTCGCTCACCCAATCTTAGGGGTCGGATTCGATGCTTTCGCCTTTAATCTCATTGGTCAATTACAGTTCGGCGCAAAGTATTGGGGTATTGATCAATTTGCGCACAATCTGATTCTTCAATTGCTTGCCGTCAGTGGCATTCTCGGAATAGCAGCGTTTCTGTTGCCGATTTTGTTTTCAATACGGCGCCAGCGGCAACTCGCATTTACCGCTGAGCGTTTTTTTGCATTCTGTTTGATAGCCATTTTGATTATTCATAGCCTGCTGGAGCAACCGCTTTTTTTCACCTATTTTTTGGGAATTGCTGTCATATCCGTGGCGCTTTTAGAACCGGCAAGATGGCAAATCAAGGTGGTAGGCCTCACGCGGCTTTGCGCATCGGCATTTCTATTTTTGGCGCTGTTCCTCGCACTGAAAACAATGTCGGATTACCTAGCGCTCGAGGAAACGTTTTATACACCCCAATATGTCACTGACCAAGCACTACAGCAACGCGAATTAACGGCAAAGAATTTGCATCAGAACTCATTTTTTACGCCCTATGTTGAGCTTGCAGCACCAGAAGTGTTTGTCTCGAACGAGGCCAGCGCAAAAGAAAAACTCGCACTCAACCAGCGCGTGCGGCATTTTGCGCCAACGGCAGAAGTAGAATTTCGTCATGCTGCGTTGCTTGCAGAAGATAATCAGACGGATGCTGCCATCGTTCAATTCCAGCGCGCCGCCACCGCGTATCCGTATGACACCAATGATTACGTTGCTCGCTTTCAGATGTTGGCTGAAAGCGATTTCGCACGTTACGGAAGGCTGGCCGAATTTGCGCAACAAACAGCGGTGCGCTTAAATCAATTGGCGCCAAGGATATCCCAATAATAGACCGACAAACTGCCCACATTATTCGGGTCTACATTAGGCCAACGCGAGTTCTTGCACCGTCTGTGATTCATTCCAAAATGCGCCTGTTCCACGTATCGTCGTGCGGTCGAGAATCCGCCGCTGATTTGAAGAAATCGGCGTGGCACGATGGGCTACGCGATAATTGTCGGCGATGACAAAATCTCCTTCTTCCCAATGATGCGCATACACCGCATGCGGGCGAGACAAATGCTGATTTAATTCAGCGATGAGCTGCGCTGAGGCTTCAGGCGTATAGCCAACAAAACCTCCCGTTAAGCCCACGTTCAAATACAAAGCAAGTTGGCCGGTTTTAGGATGTGGCATGAACAGCGGGTGACGTACGCCATTACGATGAAAGGTCTCCAACGACTTCATCACCTCTAACTTTTCAGGCGGTAAACTTTGCGCTGCAAACTGCATATCCGTGAATAAAGTCTCGCCGCCCGCTTCAGGTTTTTGTACCAAATACCAAATCGACATGGTGGTCGGGATTTGTCGAAATGAACCATCCGAATGCCAATAACGACCAACCTCAACATGGCCGTCGCCATGACGACTTGCCACGCGAAATATTTGTGGAAAAGCCGCAAGCTGATTGGCCGCTGGTGGAAAGTCTTCCAATTCGCCAAAATTTGACGACACTTGAATTTGTTCTTGCGGCGTTAAGGCTTGCTTTGGAACATGCAACAGCCCGAACTGCAGCAAAGCGTCTTGCAATTGCTTGATTTCTTGACGACTCACATTTCTTAGATCGACGCCTTCAACGCGCGCACCCAAGGGCGCTGCCATGCTTACTATTTTCATTTCGTATTCCTCACTCGCAAAATTCGATTCAACAAATTCATCGCCACATGCTTTCATTCATTTGGCGACATCAGTACCTCTGCTATGCAAACAGTATTGGTCTTCACGCGGGTTTTGATAAGACGGGTGGATCGAATAGTTTTTATGCTTCGTGGGAATGAGGTGGTCGATTTCGCGCCCATAAAACTTAAAACACAAAAAAACTCATCGGTAAATCGGCGGCGATTTGATTGCTTACTATTTGAATTTGAAGCGACTGTCGAGTGACATAAACCAAACATGCAAAACAAGCAATGTAAGCATTCGCCGACATCAACGACCAATCCATTTCAGCCTGTCTTTCTTAGCCATAACTGGGCAAAAACCGCGTTTTGATCGATCTTTTCGCCGCCTTTCCTTACGACTTAGGAGTTTTTCATGCCAATTCAGTATCGTTTTTTTGCGCGGCTCAGCGACCGCCATGTTTGCGCTCATCACCCTTTCAAGTTTGCCCAATGCCGCACAAGCGGGCGCGTGGACGGCGCAAGAAGACACCTTCTACAACAAGCTCTCGTTCAACTACTTTTCGAGCGATAAATCGTTTGGTGGCAATGTGCCTGGTCAAGCGCGCTTTACTGATGCGAACATCACCTACTACTTAGAATATGGCATTACCGACTCATTGACTTTTTTTGGCTCGGTGCCCTACAAAGGGCTAACCGTCAAATACCCTACGGGTAAAGTTGAAAATGGTGGCATCGGCGACGTTGATCTTGGGTTGCGCTATCAATTGCTCAAACAAGGTTCTTTCGTGGTTTCAACATCCTTACTTTTTAAAGCGCCTTATCTCTATTCACGCAATGAGAAAATCCCATTCGGTAACCGTCAAGAGGACGTCGAGGGTCGCCTGCTTTTAGGTTATGGACTTGGCCGCTACGGATATCTCGGCGCGGAAGCGGGCTACCGTTATCGCGCAGAAGCGCCTGCCGATGAATTTCGTTACTTGCTTGAATACGGCTTTAACGCAACCAATGAACTGTATCTGCGCGCGAAGTTCGATGGCAATGTTAGCCAAGGTAATAGCAAAGCACCGCGCGGCAATATCGCCAACCCGAATTTGAACTTAGCGTTTGATTTGACAAAGCTAGAACTCACGACGGGATGGAAGATCGATAAAAGCAACGCGATCGAATTCTCCGCCACGCCGAATACCAGCGGTAGAAACACCCTCAAAGGAACCAACTATTCGGTTGCTTGGGTCTTTTCTAACTAGGTCTTATGCTGCAGTTTATTGGTTTTGCTGTTCTGCTCGGGCACTACAGTCTACTTTTGTTGTTATGCATTTATGGTGCCCATCGTTTGCAACTCACTTGGGTTGCATGGCGCAGTCGGGCACCACAAGCGGCTAAGCAGCTAGATGATTTGCCCATCATCACGGTGCAGTTGCCTGTTTTTAACGAGCGCTTTGTCGTTGAACGACTAATTGACGCAGTTGCGGCGCTCGACTATCCACGCGAACGTTTGCAAATTCAAGTGCTAGATGATTCCACCGACGACACCACCAATTTGGCGGCAGCGCGAGTCGCGCACCATCGTGCCGCTGGCATTTGGATAGAACACTTGCACCGTACCGATCGCACTGGCTTTAAGGCGGGCGCCTTAGGCGCTGGCCTGTTGCATGCAAAGGGCGAATTTATCGCCATTTTCGATGCCGACTTTGTGCCTGCGCCAGAAGCGCTGAAAGAAGCGATCCACGCTTTTTCCGCGCCCGACGTGGGAATGGTGCAACTGCGTTGGCTGCACCTAAACCGCCACTACAATACGCTGACCGAAGTGCAAGCTGTCATGCTTGATGCGCACTTCGCCATCGATCAAGTAGCACGCGCACGCACCGGTTTGTATTTCAATTTCAACGGCACCGCCGGGCTGTGGCGCAAACAAGCCATTCACGATGCGGGTGGTTGGCAGTGGGATACGATTACTGAAGATCTCGACTTAAGTTACCGCGCGCAAATGAAGGGGTGGCGTTTTGTCTACCTGCATAATATCGGCTGCCCCAGCGAGTTACCCGTCGAAATGACGGCGTTTAAAAGTCAACAGCACCGCTGGGCACAAGGTGCGATTCAAGTCATGCGTAAAACCCTACCGCGACTCTGGCGTGCGCCCTTGGCATGGCGCATTAAACTTGAGGCGACACTGCACTTATCGAGCAACTTAGCGTATTTACTGAT
>JAIETO010000042.1 GCA_019745005.1 Burkholderiaceae bacterium | reverse complement strand
GTAAATTTAAATGGGTGGGCGTGGATTTGGTCATGGCAACTCGCTCACTGGATGTTTCGTTTGGCATAGAGGCTTTTTCGGTGATTGTGCAGCTCAATTAGCTGGTTTGTTGTTGATACTGCTGCAAACCTTCAACCCAAGTTTTTGCAGGTAGGCGGGTTGCCGCCTTTATTTCAGCCGCACGCAAAAATAGTGCATCAAAATCGAGTAGAGGGCGCTGCTTAAATGCAATCGCAACGACATTCCCATCGTGCACGGGCGGCAGGCACATGACATAGTCAAACGCAAAGCGCATCGCTTTCAAATTCTTTGTGAAACTTGGATGGTCGCCAAACAAATTGACGGTCAACACGCCTTGTTCGTTTAAACATGCGGCGCACGCTTGGTAGAACTCGGCACTGTCTAATACTGGCCCGCGCGCCGTGGCATCGTACAAATCTACTTGAAGCGCATCAAAAACGCCGAAATTGTCTTCGTTTTCAACAAAATCTTGCGCATCCATTTCGAGCACGTTTAAACGTTCATCGTTCGCTGGCAATTTAAACATGCTTTCGCAAATCATGATCACCGCAGGGTTTAAGTCAACCGCCGTCACGTGGGCGTGCGGAAAATGCCGGTAGCAAAACTTGGTTAATGCGCCACTACCTAAACCGAGTTGCAATATTTTTTGCGGCGTGGGAATAAATAGCATCCATGCCATCATTTGCTGTGCGTATTCGAGCTCTAACCAATCTGGTTTGCGCATGCGCATAGCGCCTTGCACCCATTCTGTACCGAAATGGAGGTACCTAACGCCGTCAAATTCTGAAATGGTGACAGGGGCAAATTTAGGTTTGCGCGTGGCTTTTTTGGGGACTGCCGCTTCGGGTCCTGAACGGTAATTGGCTTGCGCCTCGATTGATTTACGTTTGATTAGCATCGTTCCATTCTAACCACCAACTGCGGTGACTTAAAGCTTTTTATCATGCCCCATCAGGCTCGCTCCTTAGTTTGCGCCATTCTAATAACTTTGCTTCAAAGCTCAAGCTGGCATGCGCGGGTGAGGAGGAGGGCAGAATGATTGTTTGATATCCCCATTCAACGAATTGATTTCGCACTTTTGCCGCTACTTTGCCGTTAAATCCTATTGTCGTCAGAAGGGGAAATGACGCACGAAGCGCCGCAAAGTCGTTTAATTTTGCCTGTCGTATCGCCGTATCAAGGCTACCAACGCGCTGACAATGTTGATAAATATCCCATAGACCAACGCCGTGCAGAAGCAGGGTTTCAAGGCGTTGTGCATACGGCATCGTGGTTAAATCAGTTTTCATAACACCTGAAAGTAGTCGCCAAAATTGATTGTGCCGAAATGCGTAATACTCCTGCACCGCAAGCGAGGCGGCACCAGGAAAGCTCCCCAACACGAGGGTGTGGGTGGTCTGACTAATTACGGGCGCTAGGCCGTATAAAACGTTTGCGGAGTCTTACACAGTAGCTTTCGCTGTTTTGGTGACTATAATAAGCTTGTGACAGCAATCAGTAAAAAAATCGACGCGTACGCAGGTTGCAGGCTTTGATGATTTTGTGAATATCTTTAAAACCTGTGCGAAACAAGATAAGGAGAGACCAATGACCGCCGCAAGAAACATTGACATTTTGCTAGAAAAGTATGGTGAGAGTCATCAAAACCCCACTAATGAAAAAATTCATTTTGTTTGTGTTCCTGTGATTGTTTGGACGGTACTGGGCTTGATTTGGGTTATTCATCCTTATTTGGCGGTGGCGGTATCGGTGGTTGCCTTGGGCTACTATTATTATTTATCGGCGAGCTTCGGCGTTGGCATGACGCTAATGGTTATTGGCATGCTTTTTTTACTTTATCTTTTACCGCCAACATGGGTTTTGCCTACTTCGGTGAGTGCCTTTGTTGTTGCGTGGATTTTTCAGTTCATTGGACACAAAATAGAAGGTAAAAAGCCTTCGTTTCTCGACGATTTGCGCTTTTTATTAATTGGACCATTGTTTGTTTTGAGTTTTTTGTATCGACGTTTACAGATTCGTTATTAAACGTCTTGTCTACTAGATTCGTGGTGACTTGGAACAAACGGTCGTGAGTGTAGTCAAAGAAGTGCGAGGGATGTTGCCTTCAATCTTGGCAAAATCAAATCACACTTTTTATTTTTGTAAGGAGGTAGCTAACATGAAAAACGTACTTTTTATCAGTCTCATATTGTCGCTGGCGGCGTGCCAAACATCACCAACATCGAGCAATGTGTATCGGCCAAGACAAACGCAAAATGAACAAACCGTGCGCTTAGGCGTGGTGGAGTCAGTGCGCGAAGTGTCGATTGAACCCGGACAATCTGGCGTTGGCACGGTCGGCGGCGCCGCGTTGGGTGGCATTGCTGGTGCATCCTTAGGGAAGGGCAACGGCTCGCTTGCAACGGGCATCATAGGCGCGATTGCTGGCGGTGTCATTGGACAAAAGATTGAAGCGAATGCGAATCAACGTAAAGGTTTAGAAATTACAGTCAAATTGGATAACGGCGAATTAAAGGCTATTACGCAAGACGCCGACGATCAATTTCGTGCTGGCGATCGTGTTCGTTTGTTGTCGAGTGGCGGCGTGACGCGGGTCACGCATTAAGCAGGCTAATACCAGCGCGCTAGCGATTTTTTAATGCCCAGATGGTGTTGTGGCACGAATACCCAACGCGAAAGCCGAAATAGGGCAAAGATGCAAAAAATAGCACCATCGGCTTCAGATCTCGTTGGGGACAATCGCGCAAAGCGCACCAAAAGAGATCGCCGCAACACACAGATTTCCGCTGCGGCATTGCTGGGCGCCGTTTTTTTGGGTGTGTTTACAGAATACTTTAGTCAAAACGATATCGATGAAGTTCTGCACATGGCAGAACAGCGCAAACAGACATTGGAAGCGCGTTACGTCACTGAAAAATTGCTGGCGGAAATCAAAGACGAGCAAAGCAGCGTCCGTGAGTTTTTGCGTACAGGTAGTGAAGAAGATTTACTTCCTTTTGAGGCGGCGCGTCTTGAGCAAAATCACGATATCGGTGTGTTGAAGAATGCCGGTGTCGCAAGCGCGCCTGCGAACTACCAATGGCAAGCGCTTGACGAGCTGTCTCAGCAACGACAGTCGATGTCCACGCAGGCAATCGCTGAGCGACGAACTAAATCGTCAAATGCGGGCTTTATTCAGACCGCACTGGAAGGCGATAAAGAAAATCTGAAAAAAATTCAAACAGAAATCGCTTCCTTGGAAACGTATCAGCTCGCACAAGTAGCGATGTTTAATAAAAGAATTATCGAGCTACATCTCGAAACCGTGCGTAAAGAGTGGGTCAGCTCTTTGTTCTCAGGATTTCTTATTTTTGGCGCAGGCATCGCTCTAATAACACAACGCCTGCGCCGCTTACGTTTAGAGCAAATCGTTTTTGATCACAACTTATTTCTCGAGCAGCGGGTGGCAGAGCGCACGCGGGCATTAGCTGTCGCACGCGATCAAATACAGCGCTTTGCGCAGGAATTAAATCGTAATATTGAAATTGAACGAAAACGAATTTCGCGCGAGGTCCATGATCAACTCGGGCAAGTTTTTACTGCCCTAAAACTGATTTTGCATTCTATTGCGCCTGGTAGTTTGGAAAGAGAGCAGCAAGACGCTTTGGATGAGGCACTGCGTACAGGAATAGAAACAACTCGCAGAATCGCCGCAGAACTTCGCCCACCTTTATTGGATGATCTTGGCTTTGCGGCTGCCACCAACCAGTACTTAACGAATTTTTTGCGCGCATCGAAAATTCAAGTGGAGCTTGATATTCAAGATGATCATTTGTTAAGCAGTGCTGAAGCCGTTCAGTTGTTCCGAATATTGCAAGAAGCCAGCACTAATCTAGTGAAGCATGCGCAAGCAAGCACGGTGTCTATACATGGCGCGGCAAATGCAACAAGTTATATTCTGACGATTGACGACAACGGTGTTGGCATTGACAACGCTAAAATTCGCCAAGGCTCGCTCGGATTAATCAATATTTTTGAACGTGCAAGCCTGATTGCTGGTAACGCTGTGGTTAGTCGACGAAGTGCGGGCGGTACGCGCGTTCAGATTGAAATGCCATTAACCAAGAGGCATATGAGCGGCGCAAACACATCAGAGGGCGACGTAGTGCTTGCCGACAATCATGCGAAATGAAACCGAATAAAGTCAATTCAAATGACCTCAATGAAAATATTACTTGTCGAAGATCACCCAATTTTCCGTTTTGGTGTGCGACACGTGATTTTGCAGCGCTGGCCAGACGCGCAAGTACGCGAGGTCGAAACCTTAGAAGCTGCACTTGCAGAAATCTCACAAACAGAATGGGATGTTGCTGTGGTGGATTTGAATCTTCCAGATACCGCAGGCATAGAATGCGTTGCCAGTTTGCGTCGCCAAGCAGCAAAAATTAAGCTGTTGGTCTTGAGTCTCCACACGGAAGTCGCGTATGCCAAACAAGTTATGCAGATGGGGGCAATGGGTTACCTGCCTAAAGACCATGCTACCAATGAATTGGTTGCAGCAATCGAAAAAGTCTCGCAAGGTGGACGTTACATAGGCACCTCTCTGGCAGCGCACATTGCGAACAATTTTTTTGATAACCAACAAGCATTGCCCCATGAGATGTTGTCTGCGCAGGAATATCGCGTCATGTTGCAAATCGCTGGCGGGAAAAAACTCGGTGATATTGCTCTTGCCATGCATTTATCTCCCAAAACAGTCAGCACTTATCGCACCCGCATACTAGAAAAAATGCAATTAGCGGGGAACGTCGAACTTGCCCGTTACTGTATTACCAATAAGCTGAGCGAGAATGAATTGTAGGGATTTTCCTACGTAGGTTTCATACTAAGTAGTCGCGTCCTTAGGTCTAAATCGACTTTTCCGCAATAAATAAACTGTTCACACTTCTTGCACTGGGATGCTAAGTGCGCGGCTTTGTGCAGACGCGCAAAATGGCCACATCTCCCAGACGTATAAACCTGAGGAGTTTGCTATGAACATTGTGATTGTTGAAGATTCTGAACTGATTCAAGTGCAGTTAATACGTTTGCTTGCGAAAGAACCGCGTATTCACGTTGATGGCGTTGCCGATCAAGAAGAAGGTGCTATCGAGATGATATTAAGCTGCAACCCAGACGCCGTATTATTAGATCTATCCTTGTCTCCTGGCAGCGGTTTGCGTGTCTTGCAGCGCATTCGTTTAGCGGGAAATCGATCACGGGTGCTCGTCTTGTCCAATCAAACCGATGTGAGTTTGCGCACCGCAGCCGAAACCTTAGGAATATCGGGATTCTTTGATAAAAATAGCGAAATCTCCTCCTGCTTAGAGCGTCTCATTAGTTGGTTGCCCCACAAACAACTCACCGACAAAGAAAGGCTAGATACATTGCTCTCGACCGGTTTGATTGATGGCTCCGCGCAAGATGTTTTTGATGATATTGCGAAGATGGCACGTAACATGACGCGAACACCGATAGGCACGATCAGTTTGGTCGGCGCGGCGCAGCAATGGATGCTTTGTAAGCAAACCACAGAACGCTTGCAGAGCAACACGCCCTTAGATTTTTGTCGTCATGCGATCCGTTCAGATGCCTTAATGGAAGTGCCTGACGCCCTTTTAGATTCCCGTTTTTCCACCCATCCATTGGTCGTTGAGGAGCCTAAAATTCGCTTCTACGCAGGCGTGCCTTTGGTGTTGATGGCGGGCGAAATACTCGGGACGCTATGTGTGTTCGACACTGTGCCACGACAGCTAAGCGTCGAGCAAAAACAAGGTCTGAAGAATCTTGCGCATTGCGTGGTAACTGAAATCGAATTACGCCGTCGCCTACACCACTTAGCGCAAAACGTACCCGCGATGTCCGCACTTTCTACCTAAATTCAATTCTGCCCGATCTCTTGTTTGAATCGGAGGGCTATTTTTTAAGGCGGTAATGAACGTTCATCTTTGAGTGATCATTACCGCTGAATTTCGTGTGAAAATAGGGGCAAAAATCACCCTCTATGGCTGCCGATGGAAGAATTCCTTGGCTTACACAAGGGATATTTGCAGCGAATAGTCTGCAATCACGAATTGAACAAATCGAGGCGCAAACATGGATATAGACCCAATCGAAACAATAGAAAACTTGGATGACAACGCTCATACCGAGCACCCATCCAACCGCTTAAACATGATGGTGGCAATTACCGTTGCGCTGCTCGCCACTTTTATGGGTATCTGCAAAGTCAAAGACGATAATATTGTGCAAGCCATGCAGCAGGCGCAAGCGAACAAACTGGATCATTGGGCGTTTTACCAAGCGCGCAATATTCGCGAAGAAGTTGCCCGTTCGACTATCGTCCAATTACGTTTGGCAGCCAGCGGCAAAACGGGTGAAGACAAAGCCGCCTATGAAGCAGCGATCGCTAATTACGAGAAAGCTGCGGCAGACCAAGCGCGTAAAAAAGAGGAACTAAAGCAGCAGGCCGAACAAGATCAAAAAGACTACGACGCAGCGAACTTCAAAGATGATCAATTTGATTTGTCGGATGCCTTAATCGCCATTGCGATTTCTTTGCTTGCCGTAACGGCATTAACCAAGCAGAAATGGTTGTATTGGACCGCTCTGATACCGACAGGATTCGGTTTTTTTATGGGGCTTTCAGGTTTGCTCGGATGGAGTACGCACCCCGATTTTTTGATTCGCTTATTGTCCTAAGTTTCTTTCCGCGTCTCGATAATTAATATGGTTTTTCATATACTCCCTATTTTTATACAAAATATGTGCCATTTCCGCATTTAATTAAAGCGATTTTAAATAATACTGTAGCCAGTACAAAAAACCCGCCAGTCGGCGGGTTTTTTATGTTGAGTGATTGTTTGACTTTGAATGTCGCTCAATCGACCAAACTGAAGGCGTCATTTCTTGATCGACGAAGATCCAATTACGCAGTCACGTCCAGCAGCATTTCATTCAAGCGCTTCACAAAACTACTTGGATCGGTGAGAGCACCGCCTTCCGCTAACATCGCTTGGTCGAACAAAATGTGCGACCAATCCGCAAACTTTGCGTCGGCATATTTCAGCTTCTGCACTAAAGGATGATCGGGGTTGATTTCCAAAATAGGTTTGGATTCAGGTGCCGCTTGACCCGCCGCTTTGAGCATACGCATTAAGTTACCTGACATTTCATCGGCATCTGCCACCAGACAGGCTGGCGAATCCGTGAGGCGGAAAGTGACGCGTACATCCTTGGCTTTATCAGCCAAAGTGGTTTTCATTTTCTCGACCAAGTCTTTGTACTGCGTTTCTGTTTCTTCGTGTTGCTTCTTCTCGGCTTCGTCTTCTAGCGTACCTAAATCGAGGTCGCCTTTTGCAACAGACACCAATTCTTTGCCATCGAATTCGCTCAAGAAAGACAACATCCATTCATCCACGCGGTCCGTCAGTAGTAGGACTTCCACGCCTTTTTTGCGGAAGATTTCTAAATGGGGGCTGTTTTTCGCAGCCAAGTAGCTTTCCGCCGTAACGTAATAAATTTTGTCTTGACCTTCTTTTGCGCGCGACAGGTAATCAACAAATGACACGTTTTGCACGTCGCTATCGTTATGCGTCGAGGCAAAGCGTAGCAATTTTGCGATGCGTTCTTTATTCGCCGCATCTTCGCCTATGCCTTCTTTTAATACCTGGCCGAATTCTTTCCAGAAGCTGGCAAATTTCTCGTGCTTACTTACCGCGTCATCGCCTTCCGCATTGGCTAAATCTTCCAACATACCCAGTACGCGTTTGGTGGAGCCTTCACGGATCGCTTTAATGTCGCGCGATTCTTGCAAAATTTCACGTGAGACATTCAAGGGCAAATCGTTCGAGTCAATAATCCCTTTCACGAAGCGCAAATACACGGGCATCAATTGTTCAGCGTCATCCATGATGAACACGCGTTTCACATACAACTTGATACCGCCGCGCTTGTTTCTGTCCCACATATCAAATGGTGCGCGCGTTGGGATATACAGCAGTTGCGTGTATTCATTGCGGCCTTCAACGCGGTTGTGCGTATGGGTGAGCGGCGCAGTGTAGTCGTGCGAAATATGTTTGTAGAACTCGGTGTATTGCTCAGGTGTGATCTCGCTCTTGCTGCGCGCCCACAATGCACTCGCTTGGTTGATGGTTTCTAATTCATCTTTTAAGACTTGCTCTTTCTTCTCGTCATCCCATTCTTCTTTTTGCATTTGAATCGGCAGCGCAATGTGATCAGAATAGTTGCGGATGATTGATTTTAATTTCCAAGAAGAGAGAAATTCGTCTTCACCTTCGCGTAAATGCAAGGTGATGCTGGTTCCGCGTTCTGGCTTGTTGATGGCTTCCACGCTGAAGTCACCCGCGCCTGCAGATTCCCACAACACGCCTTGGTCTGCCGGCGTGCCAGCACGGCGCGAGGCGACGCTGATTTTGTCGGCAACAATAAAGCCCGAATAAAAACCTACGCCAAATTGGCCGATCATCGCGGCGTCTTTTTGCTGGTCGCCCGATAATTTGCCGAAAAATTCTTTGGTGCCCGATTTAGCGATGGTGCCCAAGTGTTCGATGGCTTCATCGCGTGTCATGCCGATGCCGTTATCGGCAATCGTGATGGTGCGCGCCGCTTTATCAAAGCTCACTTTGATTTTGAGCTCGCTGTCGTTTTCAAATAGGCTGGCGTTGTTGATCGCCTCAAAGCGCAACTTGTCGGCAGCATCTGAAGCATTGGAAATCAATTCGCGCAGGAAAATTTCTTTGTTGGAATACAAAGAATGAATCATGAGTTGCAATAGTTGCTTAACTTCAGCTTGAAACCCTAGGGTTTGTTTTTCTGACATAGTGACCTCTAAGTGGATGAAAATTACAGGAATAAAAAACGTGTGACCATAGAGGTAGGGATGTTTAGGTTTTTTTCAAGGTGTGGTGCTCGAAGAAAAAAGCAGTGTTTTGCGGGCGAGCAGTGGCATCACCTGATTTGCCAGCGTTTTGTCATCAAACCGTAGCCAGTTTTGGGGATAATCGCGCGTGCCGCTGAATTCCTGACACACGCGATATAGATCATATTTTGCATTGCAGCATGTTATAATCGACGGTTATCTGAATTCCTTTCCATAAAAGCAAAATACCCATTATGTCCACTACAAAACGCGCCATACGCAATATCGCCATTATTGCCCACGTCGATCACGGCAAAACCACGCTGGTTGATCAACTTCTTCGCCAGTCCGGCACTTTCCGCGAGAACCAGCAAGTGGATACCCGCGTGATGGATTCCAATGACTTAGAAAAAGAACGTGGCATTACCATTCTTGCCAAAAATACCTCCATTTTTTACAAACAGCCGGATAGCAAAGATATTATCAAAATTAATATCGTTGATACCCCCGGTCACTCCGATTTTGCAGGAGAAGTTGAA
>JAIETO010000317.1 GCA_019745005.1 Burkholderiaceae bacterium | reverse complement strand
GCGAAGTCATCAGGCAGCTTTGCACGCGTAGTACACTAACGCGATATTCAAAACCATTCATTTCGAACATATTTAACTATGATTACATCCATTCGTATCATTAGCGGAATCGCGCTTTCGTGCTTTTGTACTTTCACGTTCGCGCAGGCCAAATTACCTGTTAAACAGTTATCGGCGGGTATCTATTTAATCTCTGCTGAAGTTGCCGCAACCGACGCTGATCGCCAAATAGGCTTAATGTCACGAACTAAGTTGGGTGCAAATGAAGGTATGGTGTTTGACTTTGGCGCGCCTGCAACCGTATGTATGTGGATGAAAAACACGCTGATCCCTTTATCGGTTGCCTTTATCGATGTTGAAGGAAAAATCGTCAACATTGAAGATATGCAGCCGGAGACTTTGGACTCACATTGTGCTTTGAAACCTGTGCGTTACGCCTTAGAAATGAACCAATCTTGGTTCAAGCAAAAGAACATTAAGGCAGGAAGCAAAATTGGTGGCATCCCACTTACCAAATAGACTAAATTTGGTGCGCGAAAAAACAAAAAACCGCAATCACCAAGATTGCGGTTTTTTTTAAACCAAGCAACTAAATAATTCTTAAGCCAAAGCTTTCAACGCAGAAGCCAAACGGCTCTTATGGCGTGCTGCTTTGTTTTTGTGAATGATTTTTTTATCAGCGATGCGATCGATAGTCGATACAGACGCTTGAAAAATTGTCGCTGCCGCAGCTTTATCGCCTGCTTCAATCGCCTTACGAACAGCTTTGATTGCTGTACGCAAAGTTGAACGCTGACTAGAGTTGTGTGCGTTTTGTTTAACTGCTTGACGAGCACGTTTGCGTGCTTGTGCGGTATTTGCCATGAGATTTCCTAAACGTGGTCAGAGCGACGGGTTCAAAGTGACCTCACAAGGTTGCCACGCCGCAAAATTCAATACAGCTTCGCAGTATAAGCGATATTTTGTTTCGCTGCAAGTAGCGTTATGGCTTTCCGAGCTGCAATTGGCAATTTTCACAGAAAATCCCAGTAAATGCGAAAATGAAGCGATTTACTACTCCGCCTTCGCCCATGGAAATCGCCCCAATATCACTGCACGATGCAAATATCACACTTCTGCCGCTAGAAAAGGCACATTTACCCGCCTTGCGCGCCGCCGCCGCTGATGGAGAGCTGTGGCGTTTATTCTTTACAACCGTGCCAACGCCAGAAAACACAGAAAATTGGTTCGACATCGCACTCGAAGCGCAATCTCAAGGAAAAGCGCTCCCCTTCACCGTGCTAAGAAATTCTGATCAGAAAATTATTGGCTCAACACGCTTTTGCAATATCGACAAAAATAATCGGCGCCTTGAAATTGGCTACACATGGTACGCAAAAAGTGCGCAGAGAACCAACATCAATACCGAATGCAAACGCGCCCTACTCAAGCACGCGTTTGAAACATTACAATGCATTGCAGTAGAATTTCGTACAGATTGGTTCAACCGAACATCACAAGCGGCCATCGAACGATTAGGCGCTAAACGCGACGGGGTGTTACGTAATCACTCGATATTGCCTGACGGTCGCATTCGCGATACGGTCGTTTATAGCATTTTGCAAAGCGAATGGGCTGGCGTCGAAAAAAATCTCAATTTTCTTCTCGCAAAATATGACCACACCGCTACAACCGTCAAACTCTGAGAGACCGACGTGCTAATTGATTTTTTCTTCACACTAAAAGACGCCAAGATTCCGGTGTCGATCAAAGAGTTTTTGATGCTGCTAGAAGCCATGGAAAAAGGCATCGCACATCAATCTACTGATCATTTCTATTTTCTGTCGCGCACCATCATGGTGAAGGATGAAGCACACTACGACAAGTTTGATAAAGCATTTGGTGCCTACTTCAAAGGTATCGATACTGTCTTTGAGAAACACGGAGAAATACCGCTTGATTGGCTTGAGAAACGCCTAGAGCGAGAGCTGTCCGACGAACAAAAAGCGGCTTTAGAAAAATTCGGCTATGACAAATTGATGGACCGCCTTAACGAGTTACTGAAGGAACAAAAAGAACGGCACGAGGGTGGCAGCAAGTGGATAGGCACAGGTGGCACTTCCCCTTTTGGTAACGGCGGCCAAAATCCTGAAGGCATACGCATAGGCGGAAAAGGCGGCAATCGTACGGCAGTCAAAGTGTGGGAGGCACGCGCCTATCGTGATTACGATAACGAACGCGAACTCGGCACGCGCAACATCAAGGTTGCCCTGCGACGCCTACGAAAATTCGCCCGGCAAGGTGCGGAAGACGAATTAGCCTTGGATGCCACGATTCATGCCACTGCCAACAATGCTGGCTTTCTCGACATTAAGATGCGGCCAGAGCGCAAAAACAATATTAAAGTGCTGATGCTTTTTGATGTTGGTGGCACCATGGACGACCACATCGCACGCACAGAAGAGCTTTTCTCAGCAGCGAAAACCGAATTTAAAAACATGGAATTCTTTTATTTCCATAATTGCGTTTACGATAATTTATGGAAAAACAATCGTCGTCGTCACACCGAAAAATTTGCCACTTGGGACGTCTTGCGCAAATACACGCCTGACACTAAATTAATTTTCGTCGGTGACGCAACCATGAGCCCCTACGAAATTCTGCAACCCGGTGGTTCAGTTGAATATAACAACGAGGAAGCTGGCGCGACATGGTTACAACGTTTCACTTCCACATTTCCAAAATTCGTTTGGCTCAACCCTGAACCGGAAGGCCTTTGGCAATATCGACAATCCGTCTCCATCATGCGGCAAATAATGAATGATCGGATGTTTCCGATCACGATTGATGGCTTGGAACGCGCAATGCGCCTTTTGAGTAAATAAAGCGCGCATGTCACAAAGCCAGAAATTAAGAACCCAAACACCAAAGATCCGGTGCTAAAAATGTCTCTCAGATCGCTATTCATCAAAAACAACCTAAAAGGCCGATGAATACAATTTTTCCACATTTACCAAAGCTTTCAAAATCGTATGGCAACTAAAAAAAATACCGCTGCATCTGACTATAGTGAATCATCAATTCGCGTACTAAAAGGCTTGGAACCTGTGAAACAGCGTCCCGGCATGTACACCCGCACGGAAAACCCGCTGCACATTATTCAAGAAGTCATCGATAACGCCTCAGACGAGGCATTAGGTGGACACTGCAAAAATATTCTCGTCACGATAAATGCCGATAGCAGCGTCACTGTGGAAGATGATGGTCGAGGCATTCCTGTCGGCTTGCATCCTGAAGAACAGGTTCCCACCGTGGAAATCGTGTTTACGCGCTTGCATGCAGGCGGCAAGTTTGACAAGGGATCAGGTGGTGCATATGCGTTTTCTGGTGGCTTGCATGGTGTAGGTGTCTCCGTTACCAATGCGCTCTCCAAGCGTTTAGAAATAACAGTCTGGCGCGAGGCGGGCATCCATACGCTCTGTTTTGCGCATGGCGACATTCTTGAACCCTTAAAAACCCAGGCGCAAAGCCGTGGTGACAAGAAGAACGGCACCCGAGTCACGATTTGGCCAGACGCCAAGTATTTCGATTCTCCGCTCATCTCCAGCACCGAATTACAACGTCTTTTACGTTCCAAAGCGGTACTCCTGCCCGGCGTTAAAGTGACCTTCACCAATGCGAAAACGGGTGAAAGTCAGACTTGGCAATACGATGAAGGTTTGCGCGGCTATTTGACAGAAGCCTTAAATCAGGCAGCGCACGGTGAACCGCTGATTCCCCTGTTTGAAGGTGAGCAATTCGCGAATGCCGATGCCGATGGCTTCGCTGAAGGCGAAGGCGCCTCATGGGTTGTTGCATGGACGGAGGAAGGCGCAGTGGTACGCGAATCTTATGTGAATCTGATTCCCACGCCCGCCGGTGGCACGCATGAGTCGGGCTTACGCGATGGTTTGTTTGGCGCCGTCAAAAGCTTTGCAGAAATGCATTCACTTTTGCCCAAAGGCGTCAAGCTCTTACCTGAAGATGTTTTTGCCCGTGTCTCGTTTGTATTATCAGCCAAAGTTTTAGACCCGCAATTTCAAGGTCAAATCAAAGAACGTTTGAATTCTCGCGACGCTGTGCGTTTGGTCTCAAGCTTTTGCAAACCCCCGCTCGAACTTTGGCTGAATTCGCATGTTGAATATGGCAAAAAATTAGCAGAGCTGGTCATCAAACAAGCGCAGTCACGCTTGCGTTCATTACAAAAAGTTGAGAAGAAAAAATCTTCTGGCGTAGCCGTTCTACCTGGCAAGTTGACTGACTGCGAATCGAACGACATTAGTCGCAATGAGATCTTTTTAGTGGAAGGTGATTCCGCCGGCGGCTCGGCAAAAATGGGGCGCGATAAGGAGTTTCAAGCAATCCTGCCATTACGCGGCAAGGTGCTGAATTCGTGGGAATCGGAGCGTGATCGCCTGTTTGCCAATAATGAGATTCACGACATTGCCGTCGCTATTGGCGTAGACCCACATGGGCTCAAAGATGAGCTTGATTTAAGTAATTTGCGCTATGGGAAAATATGTATCTTGTCGGACGCGGATGTGGACGGATCACACATTCAAGTACTGCTGTTAACACTTTTCTTCAAACATTTTCCGCAACTGATCGCCCGTGGCCACATTTGCATTGCCCGCCCTCCCCTCTTTCGCGTCGATGCGCCTGCACGTGGCAAAAAGCCAGCGCAAAAGATTTACGCACTAGACCAAGGTGAGCTCATCGCAATTGAAGACAAGTTACGTAAAGATGGTGTCAAAGATGGCGCATGGTCGATCTCCCGCTTTAAAGGATTGGGCGAAATGAATGCGGGCCAATTATGGGAAACAACTATGAACCCAGACACGCGCCGCCTACTTCCGGTGGCGCTCGGGGAGTTTGATCAGGACTTTTCTGAAGCGCGTTTTAACATGTTGATGGGGAAAGGCGAAGCTGCCGCAAGACGCGCTTGGCTGGAAGAGCACGGCAACGAAGTTGAAGCTGACATTTAAAAAGACTTCAACTCGACAGTCTGTTCAACTGAAGTACGCGTTAGCTCGTCAGCACCACATGAAATTTACGTACAAGATAGAAAAAAATAGGGAGTATGTTAAAAATATGCCATATTAGCGCTTTATTTATAAGCGCTAATAAAATATACCGTATACAGTATGGTAAATACCTATGATTAGATGCTCCCATGTTTTGCTCAAAGCAAATCAAACACCGCCATTGATTCTATGTGTGAGGTGTGGGGAAACATATTCACTACACCCGCCATGGATAATCGATATCCCGCTTGGTTCACCAACATGCCCGCGTCTCTTGCCAATGTAGACGGGCTACAAGAGACGTAGACGATGCGTTTAGGTTTCATCTCGGGTGCAATGGCACCCAAGTCGATTAAGGCGTGACAAAGCGCCATCGCCCCATCACGTGGTGGGTCCACCAAATACCGATCAAACTTCCCTAACGCAATTAAATCTTGCGCTGTGACTTCGAACAAATTTCGCGTGCTAAAGCTGGTTTTGGCACTTAATCCATTTGCCTGTGCGTTTGAGAGCGCCCTTTGAGTCAAACTTTCGCTGCCCTCAATCCCGACCACTTCGCGCGCCATCGTCGCGATAGGCAGGGTAAAGTTTCCTAGGCCGCAAAATAGATCGGCAATTCGCTCGTCTTTTTGCGCGTCGAGTAAGCGCAATGCGCGCGCGACTAAAACGCGATTAATTTGATGATTGACTTGCGTAAAATCAGTCGGCTTAAACGGCATTTTGATGCCGAATTCCGGCAGAAGATAATGCAGATTATCTTCTGCTGGATAATACGGCGTTGCCGTTTCTGGTCCTTTGGTTTGCAGCCACCATTGCACTTTGTATTGATCGGCAAACGCCTTGAGTTTGACCTCATCCGTTTCGGATAGCGGTTCCATAATGCGTAACACCATCGCTGTCACTGCTTCGCCTATTGCCAACTCGATCTGCGGCAAGGCTTCAATGATCGATAAACTGGCAATCAATTCGCGCAAGGGCAATAACATTGCGGACACATGGGGCGGCAAAATTTCACAAGTGCTCATGTTCGCGACATAACGCGATTTTTTTTCATGGAAACCCACGAGCACTGTGCCTTTCTTATGCACATTCCTCACAGACAAGCGCGCGCGATAACGATAACCCCAAGTCGGCCCAACAATGGGGCGCAAAATCATTTCTGCTTTCACTTTGCCGATATGACTAAGGTTGTCTTCCAAAATTCGCTGCTTCATCGCCACCTGCGCGCTGGCATCGACATGCTGCATCGAACAGCCACCGCAGATACCAAAAAATTCACAGCGCGGTTTAACGCGTTGCGAAGACTCTTTGAAAATGGTGCCTAAGGTCGCCGCCTCCCAACTCGGCTTTTTGCGATAAGGATTAAAACTAACCACTTCGCCTGGCAAAGCGCCATCGACAAATATCACCTTGCCCGGCGTGCCGTCTTCATTATTGAGATTACCGACCCCGCGCGCGTCCATGTCTATCGAGCGAATAAAAAGTTTGTTCATGTTTAAAAGACCCAAAAGGGTCAAGTAGTAGAAAGAAAATTGAAGTGATTACTCTTCGCCAAACCAGCTAAATCTCGGTTTAGCGAAATCTATCAGTATGGCTCAAAGCGAATTTAAGACAAACTAGAAATGACTTGAAGGGGACATTAAAGCAATGCGTCTCGACCGACCCCACGAGAGGTGAAAGAGCGTTTAAGTTTCACAAGTGCTTCTTGTTGAATTTGCCGAACGCGCTCGCGGGTAATGCCCATTTCATCTGCCAAAGTCTCTAAGGTAGCGGGATCGTCGTTATCTAAGCCAAACCGGCGCACTACCACGATACGTTGTTTGTCAGGCAGCTTAGATAACCAATCGCGCACCAAGACGGTCATTTCATGTTGTTCTGCTTTGTTTTCCGGCCCGTCATCACTATCTCCGGGGAGCATGTCCATCAGACTCGATTGCGGGTCATTGTCGAGCGGCGTGTCCAAGGAGGTGGCGTGTTCGGATAAGGCCAAAATGTCTTGGACCTCATCCAAGGGGCGGTCGACTAAGTGGGCGATATCTTCGATTGCCGCATCCCGCCCGTCTCTTTGTTGCGATTCAAGATGATACTTAGCGCGCAAAATTTGATTCAGCTCGCGCACCACATGCACTGGCAAGCGTATGGTGCGGGCTTGATTCATAATCGCCCGCTCTATGCTTTGGCGTATCCACCAAGTTGCATAAGTAGAAAACCGAAATCCACGCTCCGGCTCGAACTTGTCAATCGCATGCATCAAGCCGAGATTACCCTCTTCGATCATGTCTAACAGCGCGACGCCGCGATTAATATAGTGTTTAGCAATAGAGACGACCAAGCGCAAATTATGCTCAATCATTTTTTGGCGCGCTTCGAAATTACCTTGCTTCGCAAGCGTCGCGTAATGCAATTCTTCTGCCATGGCAAACAAAGGGCGCGTGCCAATTTGATTCAAATAATGCTGAGTCGTATCAGTCGAAAGTTCAGCAGCTAAAACGCGCTTAAGTTCATCAATCGGGGCGATGACCGCAATGGCAGGATTGTCGACATCCAATTCCATTTCGCCAACCGGCTCAACATCGGCGTTCTCCTCAACGATTTCATTGTTCAACTCATCTTCAGCCTCACCGCCCTCCGCATCGACTTGCGCAGCAAGATTCTCGTCGATGACGTCGGCGATCGCGCTGGGCATCTTTCCTTCGTCTCGCACTCGATAGTTCGATGTCGTTTTTGGCATGATGAATCTGCAGCGATACGTCGTTATTCGGATAAAACACGGAGGGAAGTCTTAACGGCTTGGTAAAAATTTTGCTGGATCTACGGGCTTGCCTTGTTGCCGAATTTCAAAATGCAACTTCGTCACTTCCGTATCTGAATTGCCCATTTCAGCAATCTTTTGACCCTTGACGATAGTCTGGCCTTCCTTCACCAAATTAACTTTGTTGTGGGCGTAGGCCGAAAGAAACGGGGTATTCGTATGCTTAATGATGACCAGATTACCATAGCCACGAATTCCGCTCCCTTCGTACATGACTTTCCCAGGGCCGGCTGCAAAAATGTCCTGACCTGGCTTACCTGCAATATCGATTCCTTTGTTTTTTGCTTCATCGAAAGTGGCAAGCACCTTGCCTTCTGTAGGCCAAATCCAATCCACAGTTTCTTGTTCGGTAGCAGCTGTCGATGCGGCGCTTACAACGGGCTTTTCTACCGGCTTTTCTGCGGCTTTAGTTGCGGTTCCCGCCTCAGGTTTGCTCACGACGGCCGCTATAGGTGTCGCGCCAGCATCAGGTTTTTGCAATTCAGCCAAATTGGCTTCTGAATAAAGTTTTTTGTCGCCGCGTGGGGATGATTTATTCGTCGCAGGATTCACCGCCGAAATGCTCTTTATTTCGACAGCACCTCCGTTCGTAACCGCGCCAGTTTGTGCGCCACCAAGCGCATCTGGCGGGCTCACCTTAAGGACTTGGCCAACCTTGATGTCGTCCACGTTTTTGAGGTTGTTCCAGAGCGCCAAATCATTATGACTCTGCCCATGATCCAACCCGATCCGATACAAGGTATCGCCACGTTTTACAACATAAGTCGCTTGTGGTTCAAGCGTTGGCTTGGGTATGGGCTTCACGTCGACTTGCGTACTCGGCACGGTGACTGCAGGTGTTTCTCTTTGATTCCTGTCCACGACTGGCGCTTTGTTCGGCGTTGATGCACACCCCACCAAGGTCGCTATGGCAACAAACAGCACATACGTATAAAAATTTTTCGTCATCATTAAAATTGATTGCTCATTTATTCATCAAAAAAACTACATCTGAGTCGATTAAAAGCCTCGTGCGTATTAGCTGTCTCGCCGTAATTTTTCCCCAACGAGAAACAGCGTGGAGATCAGCATGTCGCGAACATAGTCGGATCAAATCACTAAATCACGCCCACATGTAAGGGAACAAAATGACAGGATTCAAGGCTGGTTCTAGTCCATTCACTCTTACTAACACGCTGTATTAATTGCAGACTTTGTTGACGCCCACCAACAGGACCGATTAAACGACCGCCTATTGCTAGTTGTTCCAGCAATTGTTGCGGTATTTCCAAACCCGCCGCTGCCAATATGATACCGTCAAATGGTGCTACCTGAGGCAAACCACACATACCATCGCCGTAATGCAGACGGATATTTGCAATGCGCATCGGGCGCAAATTCACTTTGGCAAGCTCATGTAAGCCTTTAATGCGTTCAATTGAATAAACTTCTTTGGCCACCAAGGACAACACTGCGGCCTGATACCCGCATCCAGTTCCTATCTCAAGAACCCGTTGCATAGACGCGCCGTTGCGCATAATTTCTATCATGCGCGCAACGATGTACGGTTGGGAAATCGTTTGATGGTAGCCAATCGGTAACGACGCATCGATATAGGCTTGACTAGATAAACCAGACTCAATGAACAGGTGCCGTGGAATAGCACGTAATGCTTC
>JAIETO010000054.1 GCA_019745005.1 Burkholderiaceae bacterium | reverse complement strand
TTGCCACTGTTCCCACTCATGCAAGAATCTGACGTGGAACGGGTAGTAACTGCGGTAAAATCGCGCCTTTCTATCAGCTAGCGCCACAATGAAACCAGAATTATCGGTAGTTATTCCCGTTTATAACGAAGAGTCTGGCTTAAGCCATTTGTTCGCGCGCCTATACCCAGCGCTCGACGCCTTGGCTGCGCGCGGAGTGACTTACGAGATTATTTTTGTCAACGACGGCAGCCGCGACAATACCGCCCTGATCCTTGCCGATCAGTTTCGCGCCCGGCCTGATGTCACACGTGTTGTGCTGTTTAATGGCAATTACGGGCAGCACATGGCGATTTTGGCGGGTTTTCAGGCAACCCGTGGCGAGATTATTGTTACCTTAGATGCGGACTTGCAGAACCCGCCAGAAGAAATCGGTGCATTGGTTGAGAAAATGCGCGAAGGCTACGACTACGTCGGATCGATTCGGCGCAAACGGCAAGATGCAGCATGGCGTACCTTCGCATCAAAATTGATGAATCATGTACGCGAAAAAATTACCCGCATCCGCATTACTGACCAAGGAAACATGTTGCGTGCTTATGGACGCAACGTTATCGATTTAATTAATCAATGCACCGAAGTCAACACCTTTGTTCCAGCGCTGGCTTATACGTTTGCGCGCAAACCAACTGAAATCACAGTGGAGCACGAAGAACGTGCCGCAGGGGAATCAAAATATTCGATTTACAGCTTAATTCGTCTCAACTTTGATTTGATGACGGGTTTTTCGATCATGCCTTTGCAGCTTTTCTCCATGCTTGGCATCGTTCTCTCGTTTGCGTCTGCCGCACTGGTGGTTCTTTTGTTGATACGGCGCTTCGTGCTTGGCGCTGAAGCCGAAGGCTTGTTCACCTTATTTACTATCGCCTTTTTTATGATGGGGGTAATTCTTTTCGGCATTGGCCTATTAGGTGAATACGTCGGGCGGATTTACCAACAAGTACGAGGACGTCCACGTTATGTGGTGCAAACCATTCTCGAAAAAACCGATAACGACAGCACGAATGTCCTGTAGTTGGCACTTCAAATGACAAATGATTCAAGTCCCAAAAAGCAATGCAGCGCGGTCGTTTTTGCGTACCACAGCATGGGTGTGCACTGCATAAAAACGCTATTAGCAAAACAAATTGATATCGTTTTGGTGCTGACGCATGAAGATAGTCCCAGCGAAACAATTTGGTTTGAATCGGTTGCCAATCTATGTCAAGAACACGGCATCCGCTTTAGCACAACAAGTGACGTGAAATCTGACGAATTACTCGAAAAAATTAAAACACTCGCGCCGGATTTTATTTTTAGTTTTTATTACCGTCACATGCTGCCAACCACAATTTTGGCGACTGCTGCACAAGGCGCTTACAATTTGCACGGCTCTTTGTTACCAAAGTACCGAGGCCGTGTCCCGGTGAATTGGGCTGTGCTGCACGGTGAGACAGAAACTGGCGTAACGCTGCATCAGATGGTTGAAAAGCCCGACGCGGGAAAAATTCTTGAACAGCGCATGGTGCCGATATTGCCAGACGATACTGCTTTTGACGTTTTCAACAAGCTCACCGTGGCAGCGGAACAAGCGCTCTGGCATGCGTTGCCCCAACTCATCAATGGTACAAGCATCGCTTTTGAAAACAATTTGAGAAAAGGCAGTTATTTCGGCGGGCGCAAACCGGAAGACGGACGCATTGATTGGGCACAAACAGCCCAACAAGTGTACAACCTGCATCGAGCCGTGGCGCCGCCCTACCCTGGCGCATTTACAGAACTTAGGGGAAGCAAATTGACGATTGTTAGCGCACGTTTAGCAAAAGACAGTTTTCTCGGCATGAACCCAGGTCTGAAAGTTTTGAATGACACTATTTTTGGCATTTGCGGTGATGGAAAAGCGCTTCACATTAAAGCGCTTTTGTGCAACGATAAACCAATCTCGGCCGAGAATTTAGCGCTGGAATTTGCGCTGTAGTTTGCAAAAAAAGCACTTGAATCGATCAGCAATCAAACTCTTTAAATTAAGAAGTCAACTATGAAAAAAGTCCTTATTCTCGGCGTGAATGGCTTTATCGGCCATCATCTCTCCAAACGTATTCTGGAGACCACCGATTGGGAAGTCTACGGTATGGACATGCAAACGGAGCGCCTCGGTGACTTGTTAAATCATCCGCGCATGCATTTTTTTGAAGGCGACATGACGATACACAAGGAGTGGGTTGAGTATCACGTCAAAAAGTGCGACGTGATTTTGCCATTGGTTGCAATCGCTACCCCAGCGACCTACGTACAGCAACCGCTGCGTGTTTTTGAACTCGACTTTGAAGCGAACTTGCCTATCGTGCGAGCAGCCGCCAAATATGGCAAACACTTGATTTTCCCATCAACTTCCGAAGTGTACGGCATGTGTCACGACGAAGAGTTCGACCCAGACTCATCGGAATTAATTTGTGGCCCAATCAATAAACCACGCTGGATCTATTCGTGTGCAAAGCAACTCATGGACCGAGTGATTTGGGGCTACGGCATGGAAGGTTTGAACTTTACCTTGTTTCGCCCGTTTAACTGGATAGGCGTAGGACAAGATTCGATACACACGCAAAAAGCGGGTAGCTCACGCGTCGTTTCGCAGTTTTTCGGGCACATTATTCGCGGCGAAAACATCTCTTTAGTGGACGGCGGCACGCAAAAGCGCGCATTTACCTACATCGACGACGGGATCGACGCTCTGATGAAAATTATTGATAATCAAGCGGGTATCGCAAGCGGAAAAATCTACAATATTGGCAACCCGCACAATAATCACTCTATTCGGGAACTTGCGACCATGATGCTCGATTTGGCAACAGAGTTTCCTGAGTATGCCGCGACGGCGAAAGACGTACAGATCAAAGAAACAAACTCCGCCACCTACTATGGCGGTGGTTATCAAGACGTCCAAAATCGCGTACCAAAAATTACAAACACATGTGACGATTTGGGATGGCAACCGTCAACCAATATGGCCGACACTTTGCGTAAAATTTACCAAGGATACCGTGAACAAGTTGTCGCTTTTCGATCAAACTCAAGCCATTAAATTCTGCTAGTCCAATGCCTGTTATCGTTTTAAAAATTGATGTAGATACCTACCGAGGAACACGCGAAGGTGTTCCCAACTTGATTCGCCTGCTTAAAAAGCATCAAGCACGTGCAACGTTTTTGTTTTCGCTTGGCAAAGACCATACTGGTTGGGCGTTAAGGCGTGCATTTCGACCCGGTTTTTTTCAAAAAGTCTCGCGTACGTCGGTGCTTGAGCACTATGGCTTGAAAACACTCATGTACGGTGTCTGCCTGCCAGCGCCAGATATTGGCGCCGATTGCGTAGAGGAAATGCGCTCAGTGCACCGCGCTGGCTTCGAGTGCGGGATTCACACTTGGGATCACGTGGTGTGGCAAGACAATGTAAGACATCGCGACTCAAAATGGACGCTGCAACAAATGCAACGTGCGCACGATCGCTTTCAAAAAACCTTCGGCGCGCCACCAAAAACGCACGGCGCGGCAGGCTGGCAAATGAATCCCTTCGCCTTCCAACAATTGGATAGTTTTGGGATGAAATATGCATCGGATAGTCGCGCAGCACTGAAAGACGACGGCAGTTTGCTAAATCCCGCCGCAGGTCCTTATCGCATTGAGATTGATGGAAAAATTCTTTCATGCGTGCAAATGCCAACCACCTTGCCTACCTTAGATGAATTACTCGGGCGTGAAATTAACGGCGTGGTCATCAATCAGTCAAATATTGCTACTACACTACTCAATTTGACTGCTGAACATCGTAACCATGTTTTCACGCTGCATGCAGAACTTGAAGGTCAAAAACTTGCCCCCATATTGGATGAGCTATTGACAGGTTGGTTCGAGCAAGGCTACCAATGTGTTGCGATGGCTGATTTGTACAATTTGATCGATACAAAAAATTTGCCGATCCACCCGATATCTTGGAGCGAGTTGCCCGGGCGCTCAGGGGAACTTTTAGCCTTAAAAGCGCCTCTAAATGCACAATTGCATGTTTAAATCGATTCTTGCGATAAGTCATCGATTCAAAGCGAATCGTGAGCCAGCGCGAATTTCAATTTACGCCAAACGCAATGGCGAACAGCACGACGTAAGGTTTTTTAATAACAACTTGTTTCACATGGCTAATGAGGGAGAATACATTGCCTGAGGTTCCATCCGCACTTAACTGCACTGTACCCAATTTTTCAGCGCCCGCCACGAGCGCAAAAGTTTTTGAACTTGCCGCCTTACGCGGCAGAAAGCTGGTCATCTTTTTTTACCCTAAAGACAATACGCCAGGCTGTACAACTGAAAATATTGCCTTTCGAGATCTGTATGAAAAATTTCGCGCTGTTGACGTCGAGGTTGTTGGCGTAAGCCGTGATAGCATAAGGTCACACGAAGCCTTTAAAGCAAAACTGGCGCTGCCATTTGACCTGATTTCAGACCCTGAAGAAACCCTTTGCCTGTTGTTCAACGTAATGAAAATGAAAAACATGTACGGCAAACAGGTGCGTGGAATTGAGCGCAGCACATTTGTGATTGACGAAAAAGGGTCTTTGGTGAAAGAATGGCGTGGCGTAAAGGTTGCCGGACATGTCAATGAAGTGTTGGAATTTGTGAGCGCGACTGCCTAATTGAAATCGATTATTCATCATCAAAAGCCGTTCTTGGAGACGACCTAAAGTCTTCCAACGCGGCTTTTATTTTTTTGCTCTCACCCTTAAGGAGGTCTAATGCCCCTGCCAAAAATGCCGACTAAGCCCGCGGCTCTGCTGTCCCCAAAAGATTATCCCAAAGCAGAGAAAAATATTACGAAATCGGTCGGAAAAACAATCGCAAATCTCCCGGCGAAAAAAGATTTGGCAAAAACACCAGCAAATTCAGTTGCCGCACCTCAAGTAGCAACAGCAATGAGATCGAAAGCAGCGCCTCTTACTGGTGCAACTAAACATGCATCAAGCGAACCAGCCAAGCCAATAGAACACAAGGCAAAATCCGCGGTAAGCCGCAGCGCGGATATGGCGGGCGTGGTCAAATTATTTGTTTTGGACACCAACGTGCTCATGCACGATCCTTCATCGCTTTTTCGCTTCGAAGAACATGACGTCTATTTACCCATGATCACCTTGGAAGAGTTGGACGATCATAAAAAAGGTATGTCGGAAGTCGCTAGGAACGCGCGGCAAATTTCGCGGTCACTCGATGCTTTGGTTGGCGATATTGATCACCACGATATCGAAAAGGGAATTTTACTTTCAAAGCTAGGTAACAAGGATGCCAAAGGTCGTTTGTATTTTCAAACCAAATTACAGAACAGTGTTTTGCCGCAAGGACTTCCACAGGGAAAAGCCGATAATCAAATT
Organism: Burkholderiaceae bacterium; assembly: GCA_019745005.1. Lineage (GTDB taxonomy): Bacteria > Pseudomonadota > Gammaproteobacteria > Burkholderiales > Burkholderiaceae_D > Undibacterium. The sequence goes on along the minus strand of JAIETO010000054.1, from coordinate 4,155 downwards.
CTAGGCGTAGTGCGTGCGCTTGAATCGGAATTTCCGGGACGCCCAATCGTCTTGGTGTCAAAAGACATTAACATGCGCATCAAAGCGCGTGCGCTCGGCTTGCCAGCGGAAGACTATTTCAACGACCATGTCCTCGAAGACTCCGATTTACTTTACACAGGCATTGTCCAATTACCAGACGACTTCTGGAATAAACACGGAAAAGGCATCGAAACTTGGCAGGAAAACAAAAATGGCCTGAGCACAACGTTCTATCGAATTACCGGCCCGATTATTCCAAGTCTTCTAGTCAATCAATTTGTGTACTTGGAGCCAAAGAATGGTGAAGCTTCATTTTATGGACAAGTACGCCAAATCAACGGCAAAACCGCAGTGTTACAAACATTGCGTGATTATGGACATGCGAAGCATAGCGTCTGGGGCGTGACTTCGCGCAACCGCGAACAAAATTTTGCGCTTAATCTTTTGATGGATCCAGAATGTGATTTCGTCACGTTGTTGGGTCAAGCGGGTACGGGAAAAACCTTGCTTGCGTTGGCTGCTGGCTTGGCACAAGTGTTAGAAACCAAAACCTACAATGAAATTATCGTTACGCGGGTCACCGTTCCTGTGGGCGAAGATATCGGCTTCCTGCCAGGTACCGAAGAGGAAAAAATGTCGCCGTGGATGGGTGCGTTTGACGACAATCTAGAAGTTTTAAATAAATCTGACAACGATGCTGGCGATTGGGGTCGCGCCGCGACGCAGGACTTAATCCGTTCCAGAATAAAAATCAAGTCGCTGAACTTCATGCGAGGTCGCACATTCGTGAATAAATTCTTGATTATTGACGAGGCACAAAACTTAACACCCAAACAAGTAAAAACCTTGGTTACGCGAGCGGGTCCTGGCACTAAGATTATTTGCTTGGGCAACATTGCACAAATTGATACGCCTTACCTCACCGAAGGGTCAAGCGGTTTGACTTACGTGGTGGACCGCTTTAAAGGCTGGGCGCACAGCGGGCACGTGACTCTCGCCAGGGGTGAACGTTCTAGGTTGGCTGATCACGCAAGTGAAATTCTGTAAAAAAGTGAAAAGGGCAAAACGGAAGTTTTGCCCTTTTTTTTGCCTTTTCTAGACGAGGAGAATCAAAAAAGCGCTTTAAAACTCAAAGATTTTCAATAGCCTCGCTGCAACTTCGTATGCAAGGTATATACTGAATCGCTGAGACGGATTTGGTACAAAAATTGCAGAAGCTCGGTGGAATTGACGCCATCGAATATCTATAGACAAGAAGAGCAACCAACTCACGAAGAACAATCCTATGATTTCTGCCAACGATCCTGATGACGAAAATCTGATTTTCATTGAAGATCAAGCAGAGCAGGATTTTCTGTCCCAAGCCGCACCAGTCGTTCCGACATGGCGAATCATGATTATCGATGACGATGACGACGTCCACACCGCCACCACGTTTGCCCTAGGAAGCCTTGAAATTCAGCACCGCCCCCTGAGTTTTTTACACGCTTATTCAGCCCTAGAAGCAGTAAGAATTCTTGAGAACGAGTCTGATATCGCGGTTATTTTGCTTGACGTGATCATGGAAGACCAAGACGCTGGTCTTAAGTTGGTAAGTTATATTCGGCAAGACCTTGGCATGAAAGATGTGCGTATTATTTTACGCACGGGACAACCTGGCTACGCACCTGAAATTGATGCGATTCGTGATTACGACATCAACGACTACAAAACAAAATCCGAATTAACTAGAACAAAACTGTTTACGGCCGTCACGTCTGCGATCCGCTCTTACGAACAAATTTGCTCGATCACAGCTAGTAGGAAAGGTCTTGAATCAATCATCAATGCAAGCACCGCGCTGATGGCAATGCATGGCTTGAAAAGATATACCTCAGGCGTCCTGACACAAATTATCGAGTTGCTAGGAAAGAATACTGAAGGTTTTGTCTGCGGTTATCCTTCTGCTCATCATTCATGGGAAACACCGATAGACGCAACGACCGGTCTCAGTGTGATATCTGCCACAGAGACTTATCGTGACCTCATTGACGTCACGATTAACGCAATTAGCGATAAGAATATTGTCGCTCTACTTCAGCAAGTGTTACACAGCCAAGAAAATATTTTTCAAGACAAATCGACGGTTCTTTACTTCAAAAACGTTGCGCAACGCGATCTTATTATCTATTTGAATTCAGGCCTGAACTTAAATGAACTTGACAGGCGTTTGTTAGAAGTCTTTTGCAGCAATGTGTCAGTCGGCTTAGATAATGTGATGCTCACTTCCCGCCTGCACAATTATGCGTTTTATGACCCACTTACAGGTCTTGCAAACCGCTTACGTCTTCTACAAATCTTAAATGAAACTTTACAGTCGCCACAAAAAATTGAAAGCACCTTGACTTTAATTGATATCGACCATTTCTCTGAGACCAATGACGCATTAGGGCATCAGTTTGGCGACGCCTTATTGAATGCAGTTGCAGTGCGGCTGCTGAGCCATTTTGGTGACGCGTGTCAACTAGCGCGGGTAGGAAGCGACACATTTGCGATTTTAGGACATGAGGAAATTGTTAATCCCAAACTCATTCTTTCTCTATTTACGCGACCATTTAATGTCGATAAGCAAGATGTTCAACTCTCCGCAACCATAGGATTAGTCAAACTTGGCGACTATGAGGGTGACGGCTCGGAAGCGTTAAAAGATACCAATATTGCTCTAAAGCGAGGTAAATCCCACCAACGCTCCGGTTATAGCTATTTCACACGGGATATGGGCGTCGAAATTCGCGAACGTGTGCGCATGATGCATGCCTTACGTGCCGCATTTGAAATGGAACGCTTGTTCCTTGTGTTTCAGCCGCAAATAGACATGCGTACCGGTAAAGCGGTTGGCGCTGAAGCTTTATTGAGATGGCGTACAGAGGATGGCAAATTTGTACCGCCTGACCAGTTCATACCAATTGCTGAGTATTCCGGTTTGATAGTGGATATCGGTGAATGGGTTCTGAGAAGCGCGTGTTACGAGCTGGTTCATTTGCGCACATTAGGGCATTTCGAATTCAAAATGGCCATCAATGTGTCGCAAGCGCAATTTTCGCATCCCTTATTTATGCAGTCTTTACATCGGGCGCTGCTCGACACCAATGTACCGCCAGATTGCATCGAGTTAGAGATTACTGAATCCATGGCGATGAAAGACCCAGATCTTTTAATCAAGACCTTGGCACAAATCAAACTGCTTGGCATACGCGTATCGATTGATGATTTTGGTACGGGCTTTTCGTCTTTAAGTTATTTACAAAAACTTGAGGTGGATAAACTCAAAATTGATCGCGCTTTCGTGAATGAAATACGCGACACCACTGGTGATGGCAGCATTGCGAAAATGGTTGTCCAACTTGGGCAAAGTTTAGGAATGGAAATTATCGCTGAGGGGGTAGAAACTGAAATGCAAGCCAATACCCTGATGTCATTTGGATGCAATATGGCACAAGGCTATCTTTATGCTAGGCCGATGCCACAGGAGGAACTTCGTGATTGGCTAGGCGTTGTTGAATCGCATTCGCCTTAACAAACGCCGTCAAAACATACGCGTAACATGCTCGCCACAATCTCGTCATTCGTCATTTTGCTAAAACGTTTTAGGTAATCTACAGCGGGGTCGCAAGTGCGGGCGTAGTAGCTGTATAAGATCACATCGCAAGGCAGATCAGAATTGAGTTCACCTTTCTTCTGCGCTTGGCTTACCAATTTCTCCAATTGCGAATTCAACTTGAGCACTTTTCCCACGTATTTGAGGTTGCGGGTCAGCATTTCACGCACTGCCGCACTGGTCGATGGCAAAAAAGGGAGTCCACCTTCTAATCGCACCCTCAGCGCCCACTCCAAGAGCGCAGAGAGTTTTTCTTTTGCACTCATTTCTGTAGAAAATTGTTCAAGCTGAGCACTTGCACCATCAATTAAGCGAATCATGGCAGCGCCTACCAATTCTTCCTTTGACTTGAAGTGTTTATACAAACTTGGTTTTGACAATCCAATAAGATTGGCGACATCATCCATAGTCATCAAGTCAAAACCTTTTGTGGCTAGAACGTTTGTTGTCGCGTCCAAGATGACGTTTTCACGTAATTGAAATGCTTGGTCTTTGAA
>JAIETO010000227.1 GCA_019745005.1 Burkholderiaceae bacterium | reverse complement strand
GTGGGCATTTTAGTTGGCGGCGCGATCGCCGTGAGCAAGAAAATCACCACGCCGCGCGCAATGGTGATTCCTGTTGCCGGTACCACGGTATTAGCGATTTTTTCGTTTTATTTGACCTCGATTACCGATTGGCGTTTGAGTATCTTCGGCCTGATGATTTTGTTCGTTGTTTATTATTTGCAAGACGGCATAGTCGGATTTGTGCGCCAACTTTGGCGTTTCCGTAGTAAGCGCGATGTGGGTATTGCGAGTGGAGAAGCGACAGCCGCTGGAATGAATGAGGCAGACCAAGATAGCTTAGTGTGGGCGAAGAATAAGGCGCAAGCGGGTGACGACGAACTTTTAATCGCATCGGGTGTGTTGATGCAATTTGGTGGTTTGAAAGCAATCAATCAAGTCGATTTGCGCGTGAAACGAGGCACGATTCATGGCTTAATTGGACCAAACGGCTCGGGCAAAAGCACGATGATGAATGTGCTCACGGGCATTTATGTGCCGACTGCGGGTAGCATCGAATTCTTGGGTCGTTCCGTGATTGGGCGCACCTCATCAGATATCGCCCTGTCCGGCATCGCTCGTACATTTCAAAATGTGCAGTTGTTTGGCGAAATGACCGCCTTGCAAAACGTCCAGGTTGGTTTGCACCACACGTTCGCCAGTAATTTGACTGATGTCGCCCTACATACGCCGCGCTATCAAAGGGAAGAGGCGGCAGGCATCGCTCGCGGTATTAGCTTGCTGAAATTTGTTGGGCTGACTGATCTTGTGTATGAAGAAGCGCGCAATCTTCCCTATGGTAAGCAAAGGCTATTAGAGATTGCTCGGGCTTTGGCTTTAGATCCGCAGTTGCTTTTGCTCGATGAACCAGCCGCAGGTTTGACCGCGCCAGACATCAAAGAATTGATTTCCATTATCCGGAAAATTCGTGATCACGGTATCACAGTGATTTTGATTGAACATCATATGGATGTGGTGATGAGTATTTGTGACACCGTTTCTGTGCTGGACTTTGGACAGAAAATTGCCGAGGGTGATCCTGCCAAAGTACAAGCAGACGAAAAAGTAATTGAAGCTTATTTAGGCGGCTCAGCCGCATAACTTTGTGCTGAAAAACTTGATCGAGCGCTAACCAATTGAAACTGAGTTGAGACCGAGTTGAAACCAAATTGATACTGAATTGATAGGGTCATCCAATGTTGCAGATTAAAAATTTAGAAGCGGGTTACGGTAAAGTTCAAGTGCTGCATGGCATTTCCATCGACATTCCAAAAGGCAAAGTCGTCACCCTGATTGGTTCAAATGGCGCGGGAAAAACCACGACCATGCGCGCTATTTCCGGCATGATCAAACCCAGTGCGGGCGAAATTTCATTAAATGGAAAACGTGTCGACGGCATGGAGTCCTACAACATCGCCAAGTTAGGTTTGGCGCATTCGCCAGAAGGCCGCCGCGTATTTGCCACAATGACCGTGACAGATAATTTAACTCTAGGCGCGTTTCCTCGCTTAACAGGCAGCCGACCAAAAGGAGATGTCGCGGGGGATTTAGAGCGTGCAATGGAATTATTTCCGCGCTTGAAAGAGCGGCGCAATCAACTTGCCGGCACCTTGTCTGGCGGAGAACAACAGATGCTCGCAATGGCGCGTGCAGTCATGCTGAACCCAGATGTGGTCTTGTTCGATGAACCGTCGATGGGTCTTGCACCTATTTTGGTGGAAGAAGTTTTTAAAATCATTTCGCGCTTAAAGCAAGAAGGCATCACCATGCTCTTAGTCGAGCAGTTCGCGGCTGCGGCGTTGGCGGTCGCAGATTATGGTTACGTTTTAGAAAACGGCACCATTTCAGTGCATGGGCCGGCAGAAAAGCTGCAAAATGATCCGGCTGTAAAGGCGGCTTATTTGGGTGGCGGGCAGCATTAAAAAAGCCGCCGGTTTGCACGTCCTGTAGAAGTCTCTTAGATGAAGCAAAATCCAAGCAGCTAAGTTCCGTTTCCGTCGGCAAGTCTTTCCACTTGGATCATCATTTCCGTCGGCGCTAAAGCTGCGCCAAACTGACTGAAAATTGCCACATTCGCTGCGTCGTGACCGTAACCTACCGTAACGCGCCCGCCTCTTGGAGAAGCTTGGGTCGCGTCGAAGGTGTACCAACGACCGCCTACATACGCTTCAAACCATGCGTGTAGGTCCATCGGCTCTAGTTCGTATAAGTAGCCCACGACCATCCGCGCCGGTATGCATAGTGCGCGGCACAGGGCGATGCTTAAATGCGCTAGATCACGGCAAACGCCTTCGCGCTGCTTATTGACATCGACGGCAGTCATATACGCTTGGCTCCCTTGCGCATCGAACTTTACGTTGCGTTTCACCCATTCAGTGATACATGCCACTTGGTCGTAACCTGGATCAATTTTGGCGACGATTTCGTTCGCCATTTTGAAAAATTTTTCTGACTCACAATAGCGACTAGGCAGCAAGTAAGTCAGCACTTCGTCGGGCAAATGTTGCACTTCGATGAAAGGCGCGCCGACTGCCACATCGATCTCATCGGCAGTCATTACGTCGGCGCTGGTGGCGATGGAAAATTCACCGGGTGGGGCAATAAGACGTTGACACAGGTTTCCGTAGCTGTCGGTAAATTCGATGGGCTGCACAGGCGGCGAGATCGTATAGCACTCGCTTGCAACCCATTGCTGGGCGCCACTGCGCGGCCGCAACATGAAGATGAATGGAGTCGGGTTTGCCAACATGAACTTCAAGGTACAACTAGTACGTAGCCACATGCCGTGGTTCCCGAAAAGAAAAACAAGTTTTGAGTGTATCACTTCAGCAAATGCGACTTTCGTCTCAATTCCAACGGAGATCGTTGTTTCTCATGCGTACGCCTGTTTGTTGCGCACTGGTGAATAGGGTTCATGCTACATTGGCAGCAAATTTGCAAAACCACTTGCTTGAAATATGGCCTTTTCGTTTGCCCTGGAGCTTCATTGATGAACGATATCTCGATGAGCACAACGCCGCGTTGGCGCTATCGCGTGGTGCATGAAACCAGCTATCGGTATCAAAGCCCCGTCACTTTGTCGCACCAGTTGTTGCATTTGACGCCGCGCCAAACTGCCTTTCAAACTACCGAAGCCCATCAAATTACGGTTGATGTTCCGCTTGACGAATTTGTTGAAAATGTCGATTACTTTGGCAATCCGACACGCCGCTTTGTGACCACACAAGCGCATCGCAATCTCCTCGTGCGCGCCGAATCAACGCTGATTCTGGGCGCGCGACCACAGCTCGGGCAATTAAGGGCAACCCCACCATGGGAGTCCTTACGCGATAGCCTTCAACTGGTGCAGCAATCACGTTCACCCATCTTGCATGAAGCTTGCCGCTATTTGTACGAATCCCCTCATGTGCGCTGGAACAGTGCGTTGGAACGTTTTGCTAGCACCAGTTTTTTGCCCCGTCGCCCTTTACTCGAAGCAGCCTTTGATTTAACGCGGCGGATTTTCACGGAGTTTGAATTCGATAACAGCGCGACGACGATTTCAACGCCACTTGAAAAGGTCTTTGAATTGCGCAAGGGCGTATGTCAAGATTTTGCGCAACTTATGATCGGTTGCCTGCGCAGTCTAGGGCTACCAGCCCGTTATGTGAGTGGTTATCTGCTTACGCATCCACCAGCAGGGCAAGCCCGCATGATCGGTGCGGACGCTTCTCATGCTTGGGTCTCAGTGTATTGCCCCGTTTTGGGTTGGACCGATTTTGATCCTACCAACGGATGCTTGGTACAAAAAGAACATATGAGCTTGGGTTGGGGGCGCGATTTTAGTGATGTGACGCCCATGCGTGGCGTGGTCTTGGGTGGTGGTGAACAGCAGTTGCAGGTGAATGTGACGGTGACGCCTTTGCTAGCGTCAAACTCGACTAGCGTGGCATGAAAGCTGCTTCCAAGTTTCTTGTAAAGTTAGTGCGCTTTTTGACTTGTTGCCTCAACGCCCCTGCCGAGTAAATGGTGTTGTTCGATTTTGCACGGGGATTCTCGGTTTTACGTCAAGTTGTTGGTTCCTTTTCATTGGAAGGTAAGCTCAAATGGCTATTCGTGTCGCTCTCCATCACAAGACGAGTTATCGGTATGACCGATTGGTCGCACTCTCACCCCATGAGGTTCGCCTACGTCCAGCACCGCATGCACGTACGCCGATTTTGTCGTATTCCTTAAGCGTTGCACCAAAAGAGCATTTCATCAATTGGCAGCAAGATCCCTACGGGAACTACATAGGGCGTTTTGTCTTCCCTGAAAAGTCAGACATTTTGGAATTCACTGTCGATCTGGTTGCAGATATGACCGTGATTAATCCCTTTGATTTTTTTGTTGAAAAGTACGCAGAGCATTTTCCGTTTGCTTATCCAAAGCATTTGGCCTTGGAATTGAGCCCTTACTTGCAGGCTGAGCCTGCCGGTGTATTGCAGGCAGAATGGGTGACACGTGCTCGCAAGGAAATTTTGACAAGTGAGTTACTCACAAATGATTTTTTAGTGGCACTCAACCAACGCATACAAAGCGATATTGCCTACTTGTTGCGCATGGAACCAGGCGTGCAAACGCCAGAACAAACTTTAGAAAAAAAATCAGGATCGTGCAGAGACAGCGCATGGCTGTTGGTGCAAGTTCTACGCCAATTAGGTTTGGCGGCGCGTTTTGTCTCAGGTTACTTAATCCAACTGACGGCAGACCAACTTGCCTTAGACGGCCCAAGTGGCACGTCGGTGGACTTTACCGATTTGCATGCCTGGGCCGAAGTGTACATTCCCGGCGCGGGTTGGATAGGGCTAGACCCGACCTCGGGCATGTTGGCGAGTGAAGGCCATATCCCCTTGGCCTGTACCGCATTACCGTCTTCTGCAGCGCCGGTCACGGGTTTCACAGACAAAGCGGAAGTCACGTTCGCACACGAGATGACGATTACACGCATTCATGAAGACCCACGTGTGACCAAACCGTATTCCGAAGAAGATTGGAACAAGATTGATCGCCTCGGTGAACAAGTCGATGCAGATTTAAAACAGCAAGATGTGCGCTTAACGCAAGGTGGTGAGCCAACCTTTGTGTCGATCGACGACATGGATCATGCGCAATGGAATACCGAGGCGCATGGCAAAGAGAAGCGCGCCTTGGCAGGGCAGTTAATGCATAGGCTGAAAAATCACTTTGCGCCCGGCGGCATGCTGCATTACGGCCAAGGCAAGTGGTATCCGGGTGAACCACTGCCGCGTTGGGCCTTGAACATCTACTGGCGAGTGGATGGCGAACCCATGTGGTTAGATGCCAATCTGTTTTCTGATGAAACCAAAAATGATGGTTACACGAATGCACAAGCGGATGCCTTTTGCAAAGCACTGCTGCGTGCGCTGCGTCTGCCCGCCACCAGCGCCATTCCCGCGTATGAGGACGTTGTACAACAAGCGCAACGCGAACAAGCTCTGCCGCATAATCTTGATCCCTTAAAGCTCGATCTCAAAGCGCCAGAAGAGCGGCGCAGACTAGCACGCTTACTGCAGGCTGGCTTGGGTGAGGTGGTCGGTTATGTGCTGCCATTGAAAGCAGAAATCGGCGATCCGCTCAACGGCATTGGGAATAGTACGCGCTGGCGCACGTCGGCGTGGCCGATCAAACGCGAACATTTGTATTTGATTGAAGGCGATTCACCCATGGGCTTGCGTTTGCCCTTAAATGCGCTGCCATGGCGTATGCCTGAAGAGGTACCTGTCGAGTTTGCCATTGACCCATTTGCGCCGCGTGAACCTTTGCCAGCGTCGTCAGCGCAAGTCGCACCAGCGGAAAAGCCACAAAAGCAAGTGGAAACCGTGAAGCCCGCCGCCGCGCCCATCAACCCAATCGCAGCATCGGCGGGCGATGTTATTCATACGGCTTTATGCGTACAAGTGCGTGAAGGGCGTCTGCATGTTTTTATGCCGCCACTGCAGCGGCTTGAGGATTACCTCGCCTTAGTGCATGCCGTTGAAAACACCGCAGCGCTACTCGCCGTTAAACTATGGATAGAAGGCTACCCACCACCGCGTGACCCGCGCATTAAGCTGCTTAGTGTGACCCCTGATCCGGGCGTTATCGAAGTCAATATTCATCCTGCGGCGAGTTGGAAAGAGCTAAGCTATAACATGACAACCTTGTATCAAGAAGCACGCCTGACGCGTCTTGGCACAGAAAAATTTATGGTTGATGGGCGGCATACGGGCACAGGCGGCGGTAATCACGCCACCTTGGGTGGTGCGACTGCGGAAGATAGCCCGATGCTACGGCGGCCTGACTTGCTCAAAAGCTTGATCACCTATTGGCAGAACCATCCTGCCCTGTCCTACTTGTTTTCCGGCACATTTATTGGCCCCACCAGTCAAGCACCAAGAGTTGATGAAGCGCGGGACGACAACTTGTATGAACTCGCCATCGCGTTTCAACAAATGGACCAAGTTTTGCCAAGCATGCACCCGGGCGATAAGCCATGGATGGTTGATCGATTGTTGCGCAACCATCTAGTTGATCTCACGGGTAACACACACCGCGCAGAATTTTCTATCGATAAATTGTACTCGCCAGATGGACCAACGGGACGCCTAGGCTTGGTAGAGTTTCGTGCTTTTGAAATGCCGCCGCATGAGCGTATGAGCTTGTTGCAAATGCTGTTACTTCGCGCATTGGTCGCACGTTTTTGGCGCCAGCCGTATCAAGGCAAGCTCGTCAATTGGGGCACGGCATTACATGACAGATGGATGTTGCCGCATTTTGTGACACAAGATATTCGCGATGTTGCGCGTGATTTGCGTGAGGCAGGTTACCCATTTGAAGATCACTGGTTCGATCCATTTATCGAATTTCGTTTCCCCCGTTTTGGTACGGTGGTGTATGAAAGTGTGGAGATGGAATTGCGCCAAGCAATCGAACCATGGCACGTTTTAGGTGAAGAAATGAGCGGTGGGGGCACCGCACGTTATGTCGATTCGTCGCTGGAGCGCATGCAATTACGTGTGCGCGGCCTGACCGATGGCCGCCACGTGATTGCTTGTAACGGGCGCATGTTACCGCTGCACCCCACTGGCGTACCGGGCGAATATGTCGCTGGCGTACGTTTCCGTGCATGGAGCCCGTGGTCGGCATTGCATCCCACGATTAAAGTGCAGGCGCCGTTGACCTTCGATTTGGTGGATACCTGGAGCGGGCGCGCGATTGGTGGCTGTACCTATCACGTGGCACATCCTGGTGGACGCAGTGAGAGCGGCGCACCAGTCAATGCCAATGCAGCGGAAGCCCGTCGCTTTGCGCGCTTTTGGTCACACGGACATACACCAGGACCGATGATGGTCTACAAAGAAGCGCCCAACCCAAGTTTTCCGATGACACTCGATCTACGATGGCAGAGTTGGTAGTTTTGTTATTCCATTTCTAAAGCTATCGTGTCGTTGTTGCCTTCGCCTTGCCGTGCTGCAGCACTGTCGGCGGCTTGTCGCCTAGACACGATTGATTTGGTAATGGAATTAAACATTTTTTTTGCAAAGAAAAAATTTTTGAAAAATCTTTGAACGGCAAAAGCAAGCTTCTTTTTTGGTTTGCGCAAAACCGCGCTTTATCGTTGAGACTTAAGGTTTAGAATTGGCAAAAATAATATTCCCACAGTGAGTCGATGTTAACCAGATTATTTAAGGGCTACCCCGCCAATCGTGACAGTTACGATGAGCTGTTCGATAGCACTGCCAAACCGCGCGCACACTGGCGCACCATGTTCAATTATTTGGCCAGTGATACTGTCGCGAAAATGCATGAACGCATTGAGTCAGTGCGAACGCAAGTACGTGAAAATGGCGTCACCTACAACGTCTATGCCGATGCCAAAGGCACGCAAAGACCCTGGGATTTAAATGTATTACCCTTGATTTTGCCCCACCAAGAGTGGGCAGAGATTGAAAGCGCCGTAGCGCAACGGGCGAATTTGATGAATCGAATTCTGCTCGATGTGTACGGCGAACAAGCCCTTCTCAACCAAGGGCGTCTGCCACCGTCCTTGATTCATGGGCATGCAGGATTTTTACGCCCTTGTCATGGCATACGCCATCACGGTGACATTGCTCTACACTTTTACGCAGTAGATTTAGCCCGTGCGCCGAATGGTCGCTGGTGGGTGGTGAGTGATCGCACGCAAGCGCCTTCCGGCGCAGGCTATGCGCTTGAAAATCGTGCCGTGATTGGGCGAATTTTCCCCGACTTAATGCGCGAGCTTCGCGTGCAGAACCTCGATGGATTTTTTACCACCATGCGCGATAGTCTCGCCCAGTGGGGGCGTCAATGCGCGGCGGCCAATGGTGGCACGCCCTTGCGTGTGGGTGAAGCACCGTTGATGGTATTGCTCACGCCAGGGCCGCACAACGAAACTTATTACGAACACGCTTATCTCGCGCGCTACTTGGGTTTGTTACTGGTGGAAGGCAGCGACCTAACTGTACGTAACGGCATGGTTTGGTTAAAAACTTTGTCAGGCATGCAAAGAGTGCACGTCATCTTGCGCCGCGTTGATGATGATTTTTGTGATCCCTTAGAACTCCGTGCCGATTCTGCCTTGGGCATTGCTGGCTTAACGGATGCGGTACGACGCGGCAATGTGCTTGTCACCAATAGTCTCGGTTCCAGCTTATTAGAGTCGGGCGCGTTGTTAGGGTTTTTGCCTTCACTGTGTCAGCACTTACTGGGCGAGCCTTTAAAGATGCCCTCAGTCGCGACCTGGTGGTGCGGCGAGCCAGCCGCTTTACAAGAAGTTGTCGCAAAACTCGATAGGCTGGTCATCAAACCCAGCTTCCCCCAACTGCGGCAAGCGATTTTATTCGGCGCTGATTTGAGTGCTGCTGCGAAAGCCGCATTAGTGGCGCAAATTCGCGCCAACCCTAAAGATTATGTAGCGCAAGAGTTGGTGCGCTTATCGCAAGCGCCGGTTTGGAAAGAAGGCACAACAGAAGAGGGTTTGCATCCCTGTTCAACGGGTTTGCGTGTGTACGCCTGTGCCACACCAAAAGGTTATGTTGTCATGCCCGGCGGCTTGACCCGCGTTGCTACGGGCGCCGACGCACGGGTGATCACCATGCAGCAAGGTGGCGGCAGTAAAGATACTTGGGTGCAGAGTCGTGCTAACACCGAGCATCATCATTTCAGCAAGAAAGAAGTCACTGCGCGTGATCTTTTGCGCGACGACACGCACCTCTCTAGCCGCATCGCAGAAAACCTTTTTTGGTTCGGCAGAAATGCCGAGCGTTGTGACAACGTGGCGCGCGTTTTACGCGTGGTGCTGAGTTATTTGTTTTATGTTCAGGTCGAAGATCGGCAAGCAGAATGGCCAGTGTTGATTGAGCTTTGCGAATGGTTTCGTTTTATTGAGGCCGAAGTAAACGACACGGAGTGCGAAACCACTGCAAGCCAAACGGCCGCAGCACCACTCAGCGACAATGAAATAGAAACTGCCTTACTAATGGCAGTTGCCTCACCCGACGTGGTGGGCTTGGCGTCACAGCAACAACGTTTGTACGACACGGCAAGCCAATTGCGCGAACGGCTTTCGCTCGATAATTGGCGCTCATTGAACAAGATGGTACAGCGCAAAACAAATACCGCAGCCCC
>JAIETO010000271.1 GCA_019745005.1 Burkholderiaceae bacterium | reverse complement strand
GCGCCTAGGGGTTTTAAATCTTCACCCAAAAATGCTCTTAACATCAAAGGCGCCACACCAATCAGGGAGGAAAACGGACCAGCAGCATCAGCCAAAAGCGAGGGCAAAGTTTGCGACATGATGTCTTTCGTAAAGTTGAACAATGATTTTGCGATGAGAAATTAAGGCGATCAAAGCTGATCACTACGTGCGGCACCAAAGCGCAGCACCGCTGACAACAAGGTCTCCACATCCGCCTCACAAGTACGATGATTCACAAACGCGACGCGAATAACCAAGCGTTGCCGCACCGTTGTAACCGACGGCACAGCGATGCCAGATTCGTGAATATCTGCAACGATAGCAGCATTGAGTTGGTCTAGCGCGGCCTCATCAAGGCTTGCGTGCTGATAGCGAAAGCAAACGATATTCAAGGCCACGGGCGCCATTAATTCAAGCTCCGGTATGGCTGCTATACGCGCTTTCAACACTTGCGCCAGACGACAGGTTTCTGCCATCACGCGCCCTAAATGATCAGTGCCATAAACGCTCAAGGTGAACCATGTTTTGAGTGCGCGAAAACCACGTGATAGATCGGGGCCAAGATCGCAAGGCCAAGGTGACCCCGCCGCCAAGCCGCGTACTTCGCGACGTAAATAAGCGGCAGGCGCGGCAAACGCATCGAGCTGTTTTTGTCCATCCCGCACCAACAAAAAGCCGGCGTCGTATTGCACTTGTCCCCATTTATGAAAATCAAATGCAATCGAATCAGCTTGCTGTATGCCTTCCAATCGTGGCGCGATCTCGGCTGACATCATGCCCAAGGCACCGAATGCCCCATCAACGTGAAACCAACATGCAGCTTGCCTCGCAATTGCCGCAACCGCACGCAAATCGTCAACCGCCCCTACATCCACCGTGCCTGCCGTGGCTGCAATAAAAAAGGGCTGCAAACCTGCCGCCTGATCTCTACGCAACGATGCCGCCAGCGCTGCAGTATCCATTTGGTGTTCGGCGTTGAGAGGAATTCTGCGTAATGCGGCCTTACCTAAACCGGACAAGTCCATCGCTTGCGCAACGCATCCATGCGCGGCCTCAGAGGTGTAGGCGACCAGTTGACGGGTCTCTTGCTGCAAGCCCTGCTCGCGCGTCAGGCCACCCAATGCAGCGGTCTTCGCTATCAACACGGCCATCAAATTTGCCATCGACGTGCCGGTGACAAAAATCCCGTTGGCGGTGTCGGGGAAAGAAAACAACTCACGCATCCACATCGCAATTTGGCGCTCCACCAGCACCGGCGATTGATCACGACCGCCCGCGTTGATATTCAAACCAGCGGTCAGAATTTCCGCCAACAAACCGACTGGCGAACCGCCACCTTGCACCCAGCCTAAAAAACGCGGATGAGAATTCAAGGCGGCATACGGCAGAATATGTTCTTGAAACTGGCGATAACTTGCTGCCATATCACCCGCTGCGCGCGGCAAACTTTGCTGCAAAAAAGCCCGCGTTGCCTCTGGTGGCGCCTGCCAAACTGGGCTAGTGCTGAGTTCTTGCATGTGATCAAACATGTCATCCAACATCGCATGACTTTGCGCACGCAAAGTGTGCCAACTGTTGGGGTCCAAGGTATGCGCAGGTTTGGTTTGCATGACTCTCTTTAACAAAAAATCTGGATGTAGAATGCGTGAAAAATGCTCGTAAAGAGAACAAATTCGTGGTTAAAAAATGGCAGAAACGCAACATACTCCCATCAAATAATAATAAAAGTTGGCACTACCGCTTGTGAATAAAGCGCATTAAAAATATACGTGTGCCAGTATCATTAATTACTCAAAAAAATAGAATATGTGATGAGACAAGTCATGAAAGAAAACGCGGTCAAAAAAGGAGAGGCAAAGTTTGCCTGCGCATGCGCATTGTAGCGCGGGAAACTTTGTGTAGCTAAGCGAGCGCAGCCTGTCATTAAGGCTACGCTCGCTTAGCTTGGACGTTGCGCTGGATCAGCGCCCAGCGAAGTTATTTAGAAATGTTGAAATGATCTTGCGAGCTTTCGCCTTGGGCGAATGTCTGAGCTGCAAATTACCTCCTCTCTACTCCTGCAACTTCTCCATCTTCAGTTGCACCAGGCTGGCGCTTTTTTGCATTGAGGTCAACCTATAACGTTCTTGGTTTTTGATGTACTCAAGCACCTCGGATTCCTGCGTGGAAGAAATCTTGGTTTCGATAAAATCTTGCTGAGTAAATTCCTTATTGTAGTGCGCCAACATCTGCGTCATATCCGCTTTGCCCTCGTAATGCGCGCTGCCAGATTTATCCCATGCAGTGCGAACCAGACCCGCAAAGCGAGGCACCGGCGCGATATCTGTGCCGCCCACTTCACGCGGCGCAGTGGTTTTGATGGCCAGTCCATCTAAGACCCCCGCCAACTTTTCTTTCGCGCCCGGCGCGACATTTTCAACCTGGCCAATGACTGCTTGTGATATGCCTGGTGCGTGATTCACTATTTCGTGCGCGGCATCGCGTCCTTGATGAAATAACCACTGGGCAGAAGCAAACACTAGCCACGTTAATAGCACCAAGATAAGCAACAAAGTTCCCCCGATCAATAACCAGGTTTTACGGGAAATCTGCATCACCCTTGGCGCATAAGCGGCGGCAGCCATCAATAAGGTTTTCACATTCATGTTCATACTCCTTTTACTAAAAACGGTCATAAAATTTCAACAGCAATGCATACAAAATATCGATACAAATTTGTCTGGATGCGGAATGTTTTTTTCGGTAATTTTGCTGCAACAAGGCATCACTTGAAGAACATTACGAAACAGAATTAACCACATAATAGAGCTTCATAATGCATCCAACAATTCGAATGAATTAATTATTTTTACAATTAAGTCGATGTATTTGCGCAAGCTCTGTCAATAACAATCGTCGAAAAAAAAGACCAAGGCTTTTAAGTGCCTTGGTCTTCGTATTTACAATTACTCGGTTTCTTCGTTTTTACTCCACTTTCTTACTCAACTACTTTGTCGATTTTTTCGTTGTCATTAAACTTGCCACAATCGAACCCACTAAGATTGCTGCCACGACGCCCAACATCACGACAATAGGCACTTTATAAAAGCCCATCATGAGCATCTTAACGCCGACCAAGGTGACGATAATTGCGAGGCCGTAAGCCAGCAAATGAAAGCGATCCGCCATATCTGCCAACAGGAAATAAAGGGCGCGTAAGCCAAGAATGGCAAAAATATTCGAGGTGAAAACGATGAACGGGTCAGTCGTCACAGCGAAGATGGCCGGTATGCTATCCACGGCAAAAATTAAATCACTTACCTCGACAAGTACCAGCACTAACGCCAAGGGTGTGAAGATGCGTTTACCATTTTCGATGATGGAAAATTTTTCGCCATGCAAATCTTTACTGATAGCGACGTGACTGCGCAACCATTTTAAAATTGGGTTATCGCCAAGGTCGCTCTTTTGACCCGAAAAGAAAAACATTTTGACACCGGTCAGCACCAGAAACAGACCAAAGAAATAGAAGATCCATGAAAACTGTTGAATTAACAGCGCACCTAAATAGATCAACACAGCACGCATTAAAATTGCGCCAATGACACCCCATAGAAGCACGCGTTTTTGTAGTTCTGGCGGAATAGAAAAGTAACTGAAGATTGTGATCCAAATAAACACGTTTTCAATTGCAAGACCTTTCTCTATCAAATAACCTGCAAAGTACTCGAGCGTTTTTTGATTCGCTACTTCTAGTCCGTAGGTCTTGTTTGTGTACCACCAAAACCAAGCGCCGAATACGGCTGAAGCAATCACCCAAACCACCGACCAACTAGCTGCTTCTTTCACTGATACTTTGTGATTTCCTTGCGTGCGAAGCAGTAAAAAATCGACCAAAAGTAAGGTAACGACCAGTACACTAAAACCTAGGTAAAGGATGGGCGTACCGGTGTGGGTAATCTCATTCATCATGTCACTCTTCTCTGTAAATGCCGCGATTAATCGATGTGTTAGACGTTTTAGACGTTTTCAAATTCAGGACGTAAAAATAAGCAGCGAAAATTCCGCGATCGACAAATACCAAACAATATGCAGGGCACACGTAACTTGGGCCGCGTTTTATCGAAAATTTCGTTAATTAGAGGAGGATAACCAATGACTTTTGGCTTACTTATTTGCAAAAAAACGTCCAAAGGGCATTCGCATTGCCCCCTTATCAGTTGATTCGCAAGCACATAGTAGTGTCTAAAAATACATCCAACAATTCGAATGAATTATTTTTAAAATCAGGTTTTTCGATTATTACTTAGCGTAATAAACTGAGGTCACAGCGTAAGTTCTTGATCAACGGTAGTCATCAACAAGAAACATTCAACTGCGTGTTGAACATTTTTAAATTGGTGCGCGCCTAAAGCTTTTGCTGTGCTGCGCGGAATTGCTGAAAGTGCGGCAACCACCGCCTCACTTGCGACGACATCATGGGAACCGGCAAGGCCTAATAAGCGCGCTGCAAGATTGACAGTGGCGCCATACACATCGCCCTTATTGCCCAACACAACCTCTCCGGAATGCAAAGCTGCATGGATAGCCAAAGGCGCGCTAACGAGAGGTGTCGCGTGATCAAAATACTCTCTTACAAGCTGCTTTATCGCGTGATAGGCCTCCTCCGCAGTCTCGAAACGCAACATCACTTCATCTCCTATGGTTTTTATAAGACGGCCCCGATGCGCTTTGGCGACCCGCTCTGCGTCGCGGTGAAAAATAGCAGCCAGGATTAAAGCTTCGCGCTCATTTTTTTCGGTCAAAGCGGTATAGCCAGACAGATCAGCGAAAACAATCACCGCTTCTTCCCGCACCCCATCCGCTAAGGCATAGGTTGAGTGCCATGCCTGAATCGCACCTTTGATGGAACGTTCAGCCACTTTACGTAAAGGAAACACACAGGCCGCCGTGACTGCGCCAACAATAATAAAAGCGAGATCAGACGAGATATTTAACCAAGTCGAAAACCAGGCGGCGGCAACCCGTTCTAAAACCACGAACAACAAGCCCGAGAGCGTACTAACGATGGCAATAACCCAAGTACGGCGGATAATTAAATCAGGGTCAAGTGTGCCTTGATAAAAAATCGCGAAGGCCAATGTTGCCAGTAACACGAACAAAAACCCTAAAAAAAAGAAGCCAAAAAATGCGCCAGTAAAGGCATTGGATTCGACAGAATTGGCAAATACCAGCAGATTGCTTGCTCGCGCAACGAATACCAACAGAAGGGAAAAAAAAGTAAAAGCCAGCCACGCAGATTGGCCAACAGCAACCCAACGCACTGCGCGCTGATCTTGCTCGTGAACGTGATGGATTTTTGCGCCGATTATCGCAAATGGTTGCCAACACATGAGAAAGAATCCAGCGTACTTAAGAAAGCCTACATTGGCCTGAAAACAAACTAAAGCGATCAACAACAAGCCTGTCAAAAAACAAATCCCTTGCAATGATGTATGTTGCTTCAGACCACGCTTGCCAAACCAAAATCCCACATCGCGCCAATTTTGACCAATTGCTTTGCTATACAAATCTTGGTCGAAGCCCATCATTGTTATCGGCTTGGGAAAGTACAAAATAAACTTGATTCCGCTAACCAGAACCATCAACGCCGAAAGAAGCATCAAACAAACGGAAAACGCCACATACCATCCATGTCCGGCCTTACCATTAAAGAAGATACTGTTTCGGAAAATCGTGGACGATTCGATGGGTAGAATGAATGCAAAAATCAGCGCGATTGCGCTCGCTAGACATACCAAATGACGCACCAATGGCCGAGGAGAATCGCGCCACAAAATATAAAAGCTCAACAATAGCGACGTGACTAGCAACAAAAGATGCATGCTTTGCAGAAGCATGCCCATCAGCATAACGGGGGAAGACCAGAGTTGCGGGAGAGTGGCGCTGGTTCGTGCGGCTGGATCGAAAGCCGCCGTCCAATAGACAAGTAGATAAACCAAGGCAGTGACGGCACTGCTCCAAGCGAAGATGCGCTGAAACTGTCGATTGCCAAGCTTGCGCTCAATTCCCGCAATCTGAACCGACTCTAGCGGGTGCTCATTCGGTGCGGTCAAAGCCAGTCCTATCAACTAAAGTTTTGGTGAGCGCTCATTCTCATCGGCAAGATCAATTGCTGCCGGCGAAGTCAAATGACAGGTTTTGTGTTCTTTGTTACTGCAGATCTTACGTGAATTGGCCGAACTTCACGTTGAATTTAATACGGCATCGGCTGCCCAAAAATAAGCCCCTCTACCAAACGTGCTTGACGGCGATCTGATTTATTTTCGACTTAACCGCGGCTGCCCTGCGTCGTTGTTATTTTTTTCTATCGGCATGATGCTGTTTTTTGTAATACTGGAAGGGTAAGTTCGTTGATAAATCTTCCAAATGATCTCGGAATCGGCAAGTTCAACAAACGCATCACGTAGCATAACGCGATCTTTTTCACTTAAACTTTTGCGTGACAGGTAGATACCGTTTTCACGCCAAGTTAGTTCTTTCAAGGGTTCAAAACGTAACTTGTCGATTAAATCTTCTACACGCTCGTCATCATAAATTGCCCCATAAAAGATGGTTGGCACCATCACGGTTGCTTGAACGTGTCCCAATTTCATCATGCGTGCAACTGAAAGCGCGTCGGGCTCAAAGTTCAATCGATCTTGCTTTTTTAACGCCGTAATCATGTCCTGAAATGCTGGGCCATAGTCATGACCGCGTACTAACGTGACGCGGAAATTACTCGATTCGATTAACTGTTTGGTGCTATCAATACCGTCGCGTTTGGTTTCGAGCGTAATAAGCGTTGGCCTCGCCCTAATCAAAGGAACAAATTCGCCAACTTCGTCACGTCGCGGCGTCTTAAACATGGATATCAACATGTCGGCAGCGCCTTTTTCGAACATATCGCAGGCGCGAGCGGGCGGGCTATTTTGAAAAGCGACCTGGCAGTTAACATTATCCGCCGCCTCACGAACAATCGTTGGAAACACGCCAGACACTTGATCTTTTTTGACGATGATCGTTTTACCAGCGGCCCAAGCTGGCACGACCAAGACTTTATTGCACTCCGCACGGGATTGGGCAGACACAAGCATGAACGTGCATGTCAAACCAACAAAAGTAGAAAATCGAGCGCAAAATCGCATGGCTATTTCATCAGGAGCAGATGGGGTGGTATGAGGCAGTCATTGCACGCAAAGCTACTCTGACAGCATAGAGGAGGAAGACGCGAGGAAAAGTTAAAAAACGTTAAAAGTATGTTGTTTAGAGTTTAGTCATTCGCGCTATGCCATTGTCAAATGCTTAGCAGAAATGTGTTATTTTGAACGCGGCTCACGGTATCAGATTGGTACTAAACCTTTTTTTGGAATCCTCCATGCTGCCTCAATTATGTCTGCCTCAAGTGCGCGTTTCCTTTCGATCTTTCATCCTATTTCTTTGCTTTTCTATGCTCGCCTTTTGCAATGCAAATAGTTTGCATGCGAACGACGCCAGTGCAGAAAAATCAGCACAACCGGGCTTGACCATCAGCATCGCCATACCAAAAAACACACCGAGCGACGCCGCAATTTACGTTGCTGGCTCCTTCAACAATTGGCAAACCGACTTAGCCGCATATCGTCTGCAGCCTGCGTCCGATGGGCGTTATGCGATTACCTTGCCTGCGACAGTGCGTGGTTCTATTGAATTTAAATTTACTCTCGGCACTTGGAGCACGGGTGAGGTGGACGCAAACGGGGTTGATGCACCGAACCGACATGCAGAAATTCCCGCAACGGGAGTCGCCAAATATGATGGCGAGGTGCATGCTTGGCATTTGTCGGCCAAGAATATTCCCGAACTGCAAGCGCAGCTAGAAAAAATCTTGCAACGCAATAAGGTGCCCGGACTCGCCGTCGCGGTGATTAGAAAAGATCAGAGCGACTGGATTGCCGGCTTAGGCGTTGCTGATGTAGCGAGCAAACGCGCAAGCGACGCAACAAGCTTGTTTCGCATTGGCTCGATCTCCAAAAATTTCACCGCTTTGGCGATACTGAAGCTGGTGCAGGAAGGTAAGTTAAGTTTGCAAGATTCGGTACGAAAGCTCATCCCAGAAGTCGCATTTACCAACCCTTGGGAAGCAAGCGACCCAGTGCGCGTCAGTGATTTATTGGAGCACACCACTGGCTGGGAAGACATGCATTTCAGCGAGTACGCGAAAAATGCGCCAACTTTAAGCTTGATGGAAGCGCTGGCATTTCGACCCGCCACACGCACCTCGCGTTGGCGCCCTGGCACACGATTCTCGTACAACAATATTGGTCCCGCGGTTGCAGCGGCCATCGTCGAGAAAGTGAGCAAACGCAATTTTGAAGAGTATGTTCGTACGGAATTTTTCTCGCCCATCGGCATGCCCACGGCGACCTACCACCAACCAGCGGCCGAGCAAGCGGCAACCCTCTATCAATCAGACGGCATCACTCCCTACCCTTATTGGCATATTTTGTTTCGTCCAGCAGGATCAATAAACGCCTCCGCAACAGACATGGCGGCATACCTACACTTTTTCCTGCAGCGTGGCAGTGCAAATGGCAAGATCGTGCTTCCAGCAAGCTCGATTGACCAAGTTGAAACGCCAACACGAACACTGGCCGCGCAGCAAGGCCTGCGCATCGGTTATGCACTGTACAACGAAGCGAATATGCAAGATGGTTTTGTATGGCGAGGCCATAGCGGCGGCGTCGAAGGTGGTTTGTCGTCACTCGCTTACATGCAGGAACATGGTGCCGGTTACTTTTTTAGTATTAACGCGGGGAATGGCAAAGCTTTTGAAGAAATTAACGCTGCGCTACGCGCATACATCACGCAAGGCTTACCCAAACCTAGTTTGCCCGCTGGTGCGCCATTGCCGGCTAATGCGTCCAGTTTTGATGGCTGGTACCAGACAGCAGCGCCACGCAACGAGAGCCTGCATTTTCTAGAGCGTTTTTTTAGTTTATTGCATTTTCAAGCCGTCGACGCGCAGTTAAAAGCGACAACTTTAGTCGGCCAAGAAACGAGGTTCATTCCAGTTGGTGGCAACCTGTTTAGGCTGGCGCCCGATCCATTAGCATCCCTCGCCTTGATACCGCCTCATGCAGATGGCCAGTTCATTATTGGCAGCCAAACCCTGCAACGTATTCCAACCTGGCTGGTGGTGCTAGAACTCGTTTTAGTGGCGTGGTTCGCGCTTGCGCTTTGCGCCATCGTCATGACCTTGCCGGTTTTTGGCGTGATGCGTTGGGTGAAAAAATGGCGTCGCCCAAGCGAACGTTGGTTGTTTCGTTGGCCAGCGATTGCCTTATTAAGCTTACTCGGCACGCTATTGATATTTCACCTTGCGGGCGAACAAGCAATCACGCGGTTGGGCAATCTGAGTATGTACTCGGGCGGTATTTGGCTTTGCTCAATCTTGTTTGCCGCTGCGGTTCTCGCCAACGCTTGGCGAGTGTGGACCATATCGAAAGCCGAGATTCGAACTTGGGTGCGACTTTACGCGTGGTTTGTGGCACTGCCCTTGCTGGTTTGTTGTGCCTATTTGAGCTATTGGGGTGTCATTGGCATTCGCTTTTGGGACTAGATCGAGGGAAGCTCTGAGTAAGTGTAGCGAGCGGTCAAAGTTTGGAACGAGAAGCGCACCTGGTCGATTGTACGGCGAACACGG
>JAIETO010000037.1 GCA_019745005.1 Burkholderiaceae bacterium | reverse complement strand
TCCACCTCCACCCTAAACACGCCCGCCCCCGACAAAATCCGCACGTCAACGAAATCGCCATTGGGCGCAAATTTTGCGCCGTTAGATAAGAGATTGGCGAACACTTGCATGACACGTTGGCTGTCGCCCATTGCCCACGCTTGCTCAGGATGGTCGAGTAATTGAAACTTCACATTCAAAGTTTGTGCATACGCGGCGTTCGCCTCGAGCGATTGCTTGGTGAGCGCCACCAAATCGAAACGCTCGATATTCAAATTCATTTTGCCTGACGCAAGCTTCTCCATATCCAGCAAATCGTTCACCAGTGCGCCTAGGCGCTGGCTGTTTTTGTGGGCGATTTTGACGAGGTTCATGATCTTCGGTTGCAAGTCTCCACCGACGCCGCTTTCCAATAAGCCCAGCGCGCCGCGAATCGAGGTGAGCGGTGTGCGTAATTCATGACTCACCATGGAAATAAAATCGCTCTTGACGCGATCCGCTTTGCGCTGTTCAGTTAAATCCAACACAAAGCCTACCCATTCGCCGCGCGAGCCTTCTAACTGTGCCAGCCCAACCATGGCAGGAATTTGCGCGCCATTTTGACGAATGATTTCAATTTCATAGGGCAAGGTCTGTCCTTCTTTATGCAACTCGTCGAGTGCGCATTGATGCCTTGCGTGGAAAGTCTCTGAAGTCATTTGCAACCAATCTAAGCCGTTCATGGCAGTGAATTGCTCACGCGATAAACCAAGAATTTGCAGCAACACATCATTCGCTTCTGTGACTTTGCCTTGCTCGTCACCTTGCATGATGCCGATTAAGCTGGAGTTAATCAGACGACGCAAACGCGATTCACTCACGCGCAAGGCGTCGAGCATTTGCGACTTTTCACGGCTCGCCAACTCTGCCGCGTCACGCGCTTGCACCAGCGCTTTTTCCGCCTGCTTCATTGGTGTAATGTCGCGCAAACTAAAGACACGCCCAACTAAACGGTCGCGCTGGAAATAGGGTTTAGAGACGCACATCACGTAACGGCCATCATGCAGGTCGAGCAAATCTTCAGTTTCTCGTAAAGGTTCGTCGATCACGCTCATTTGCATCGCGTTAAATGCCGCATCGTCAATCAAAAACTCTCTCATTTTTTCGACGATGAGTAGCTCGCTGCGTTCCGCTAAGATTTCGTCAGAAAGCTGCCACATGGCGGTAAAACGGCCGTTGAGGTTAACCACTTTGCCCTGCAAGTCAACTACCAAAATGCCTTCCGCTGTGGCTTCGATGGCGCTTTGGAGTTGCGAGAGAATGTGAATTTGGTCTTCTGCGTTTTGTCGCAAACGAGTGATGTCTTCAATTTGCAGCACCCAAACGGGCTTGCCCTGATCAACAAAACTCGTGACACGCCGCTCAATCGGAATGGCACGCCCATCTTTGGTCAACCATTCGGTATCACCAAGGCGTATGCCGTCGAATTGGATGTTCTGCTTTAACTCTTCCCAAAAAAATACGTCATACAAAGAACACTCGACCATGGCGAGCGCTTGCCCCACCAACTCGTCTGCCGTATAACCCAGCATGGTGCAGGTCACCTGATCGACATTGAGCAAGGTCAAGGTTTCTGGGTCCACCACCATGCAAGCGTCTTTGCGATGCTGTTGTAGGTGTTGCAGCAGTTCAGTCGTAAAGGCTAGGTTTTGCGAAGACATGGTGTCGTTTTCAATTCGTTTCTAAGCTAGTTTCTCAGCTCGCTTTTTAGTACGTCTTTTAGCTCTTTTGTGACGCTGGTTTAGTTTGTGCATTTTTCGACTGCGAATCGAAATAATAATTGACCCGTTTGCGCGGATTCAGGTAGTCAAAAATCTCGCGCGGCAACAAGCCAGGTCGTATGCTTGCGGCAATGCTCAGCTCCGTACTTTCATCCGCTAAATCAAGAATAATCGCGTCGTCTTTTGGAATATCGCTGTCGTACACTAAAACACGCGGACGCAAAGGTTTGCCCACATTCACGTTCATCACTAAACCGATTGCTTCGTTTGACAAGCGCACCAAGGTGCCGGGCGGATACACGCCTAGGCTTTTCACTAGCGTTGCCATAATGGCGGGGTCAAATTGCGCGCGGCGCTTTGCGTACATGATAGATAAAGCTTCATGCGGCGTGAGCGATTGTTTGGGATCGGTATGGTTGCAAAGGTTATCGTACACATTCGCTATCGTGACGATACGGGTCGGCATGCGTATCGCTTCACCTTTGAGTTGTTGTGGGTAGCCCGAGCCGTCCACAAATTCATGGTGATGGGCGATGACTTCCAAAACGACTTTTGGCATGCCCGCTTTTTGCCCCACCTCGACGCCATATTGCGGATGTAACTCAAAGAAGTTTTGTTCGGGTTTTGTCAGTGGCGTGGTCTTCGTCAAGATCGCGTCCGGCACATTCACTTTGCCTAAGTCGTGAAACAGCCCTGCCATGCCTACCGACTTAATTTGTGCCTCGTTACACTTCATTTCATAGGCCAACATCATCGCCAACACAGACACATTCAGCGTATGAAAGTACAACTCTTCGCTGCCCGCCGTTTGCTGGATCAGATGCATGACGGTGTCGTTTTCACTCAGAAAAACTTCGGCAATGCTATCGACTAGTTTAGATGCTTCTTCTATGGTTTCTTTCGGCTTTGCAAAAATCAGCTTATTGATATTGCGCACCACATTGGCTGCTTGCACAAATTTTTCTTCGGCGCGAGCAATGTCTTCGCGCTGCTGTTTCAGTTTTTCGAAGCGGGCTTTTTTCGCCTCAAGTACGCTGTCATAAACCTTGATTTTTTCGGCTTCTGACAAGGGCTTTTCTGCCGGTGCTGGTGAAGTCGGTCTTGCCGCAGGCACCAAGTCGGATTTGGCCGGGATGTAACGAATATGCTTCAGCTTCAGCGCTTTGAGCTCATCGATTTGCTTCTCATTCATGATTTTGAATGAGTTCATCGGGAAAGAGTGTTCAAACCAACTTAAATCAAGCTTGATGAACATGCCTATCTTTACCTGATCGATCGCAATCAACTGTGTATCGTCGGCCATGAAGGGTGTCGATTTCTTGTGAAGTTTTATGATCAAGTGACAATAGCACAGTGACACTAAATTCAAAAGAGAACTGGCTGAGCGCGTCGCTTTGCGGCTCAAATGGGTGGCATAAACCCGCTTGATAGGGTTGGCACGGTTATAATTTCACGCACTATCAACTTGGAGCCTTACTCGTGTCAGATCGCTTAGCCGTTTTACCGCAATATTTACTCCCTAAACACGCGCTGACCGTGTTTGCTGGCCTGGTCGCCAATGCCAAAGCGGGCAAAATAACCACCCGAATAATCGCTTGGTTCGTGAATAAATACCAAGTCAACATGGCGGAGGCGGCCAATTCAGATATCACAAGTTATGACAGCTTTAACGCTTTTTTTACCCGCGCACTAAAACCAAACGCCCGCCCCCTTGCGGCGGCAACGCTGGTATGCCCCGTTGACGGCAGCATTAGCCAATTTGGCCCCATCGCCAAAGGTGCCTTGTTTCAAGCCAAAGGCCGCGATTTTTCAGCAACGGCCTTGCTTGGTGGAGATCGCGTCTTAGGTGCGCAATTTCTCGATGGCTGTTTCGCGAACATTTACTTGAGCCCGCGCGATTATCATCGCATTCATATGCCTTGCGACGGCCGTCTTACTCGTATGATTTATGTGCCTGGCGATTTGTTTTCCGTGAACCCAACTACAGCAAAAGGCGTGCCCAACTTATTCGCCCGCAATGAACGCGTGGTTTGCCTGTTCGACACCCAATACGGCACGATGGCGATGGTGTTGGTGGGGGCGACCATTGTAGGAAGTATCGCCACCGTTTGGCACGGTGTGGTGAACCCACCGCGCCGTAAAGCAGTGCAAGAATGGCACTACGCTGATCAAGAGATCAAGTTAAAACAAGGTGAAGAAATGGGTCGATTTTTACTCGGATCAACCGTGTTAGTGCTGATGCCGACGAACAACTTGACCTTCAATGCTGCTTGGCAGCCGGCCGGCGCGGTCGTGATGGGACAAAGCATGGCAACTCTCTAAATTATTCGTGCCCCAAAAAACAAAAAACGCATGGCGTCGATGGCGACTTCCATGCGTTTTTTGCGCCAGCCTATTGGTTACTCAGGCATGCTGTCTTTGAATGAAGGGCGCTCAGAGAGCTTGTCGAACAACTTGGCTAAATTAGGATAATCGCCACGCCAATCGATTTCAGGGAAGCGAAACGCCAACCAGCCTAGAGTGCAACTCACGCTAATATCAGCCAACGTTAAATGATTGCCCGAGCAAAATGCCGACTCACCAAGGCCAGAAGACATGGCTTTTAGGCCAGCATTGACTTTGCTCATTTGCCGCGCAATCCAATCAGCGCTTTGCAAATTCTCAGGGCGTTGAGATTTTTCTAGGCGGATCAAGATGGCGGCGTCGGCCACGCCGTCTGCCAAAGCTTCCCAACTCTTCACTTCGGCGCGTTCACGCCCGTGCGCTGGAATCAGCTTACCGACCGGTGTCAACGTATCGAGATATTCCACAATAACGCGCGAATCAAACATGGCGCCGCCATCTTCCATTAATAGACAGGGCACTTTTCCAAGCGGATTTGATTGCTGAATGGTGGTGTCTGGCGCCCAAACGTTCTCTAGAATGAGATCGTATTCGAGCTTCTTTTCCGCCATCACGACGCGTACTTTTCTTACGTAGGGGCTAGAGAGAGAACCTATTAGTTTCATAGTTGCTTTTAAAATTGGTTAGATTTCATTATAACATTGCCATCCATTTTTGCTTTTAGCCGGTTTCCAAAGACGGCCCGCAAGACCCACAACACCTGCATTTACGCCCAGTGCAGCAGCGTAAAATGTTAAAATCAGCGCGTATCACGACTTTATACAGCGCCTTGCTTAACCTAGTCTGACAGCGATCTTTAAGCAAAACACATCTTGCCGAAAAGCACTAAACGATCAATTTTTATGCTTACCTGATCATGCCACAGCAAAGGCGGCTTGTTTAAAGTTTGTTGTTTTTTGCGCAATTCTTTTGAGCAAGCTTTTAGCGAAATTTTTTTCGCATGTATGGACAATAACTTGCATCCCCCATCCTTCTCGGCGGGTAATAAAACATCGCACAATGGCTCGTGCCAGATCGTAAAGTCAAAACTACGCACACTTTGCAAACTCATTTTTCAACCCACTCTTCGCTCTTATGTCACTTACCTCTCTCTCTGCCCTTTCGCCGCTCGATGGACGCTATGCCAGCAAGGTCGATGCCCTGCGCAGCACCTTATCTGAAGCGGGCTTCATGCACCACCGCGTTAAAGTCGAAATTGCATGGTTGCAAGCGCTGTCTTTAGCTGGCTTTGATGAAATTAAGCCGTTTTCTGACGCCGCAAATGCTTTGTTGAACCGCCTAGCGAGTGATTTCTCTGAACCAGACGCGGCCAGAATCAAAGCCATTGAAGCCGTCACCAACCACGATGTGAAAGCCGTTGAGTATTGGCTTAAAGAGTCGATTGGTTTAGCGCTTCCCGAAGAAAGCTACCAGCATTTACCCGCGCGTGATTTGAGCATCGCCCCAGCGATCACTGCTGAATTAAAAAAAGCGGCAGAGTTTATTCACTTTGCCTGCACGTCGGAAGACATCAACAACACCTCGCACGGCATGATGCTCAAAGCCGCACGCGACAATATCATGCTGCCCGCGCTACAAAAACTCATCGCCCGCCTGCGCGAAGTGGCGCATGACAATGCGGATGTGCCCATGCTCTCGCGCACGCACGGCCAAACGGCCAGTCCAACTACCTTGGGTAAAGAAATGGCCAACGTCGTAGCGCGCTTGCAGCGTGCCGCCCAGAAAATCGCCCACGTCGAGATCCTCGCCAAGATGAACGGTGCGGTCGGCAATTACAACGCGCATTTGTCTGCCTACCCACAGTTCGATTGGGAAAATTTCTCAAAAAACGTGATCGAGCAACGCTTAGGCTTGAGCTACAACCCTTACAGCATCCAAATCGAACCGCATGACTACATGGCGGAAATGTTTGACGCCTTCGCCCGCGTCAACACCATCTTGCTCGACTTAAATCGCGATATTTGGGGCTACATTTCAGTTGGCTACTTCAAGCAAAAAACCAAAGCAGGCGAAATCGGCTCCTCCACCATGCCCCATAAAGTCAACCCAATTGATTTTGAAAACTCGGAAGGCAACCTTGGTTTAGCCAACGCCCTACTCAAACATTTAGCAGAAAAATTACCCATCTCACGCTGGCAGCGCGATCTCACCGACTCAACGGTGTTGCGCAATATCGGCGTGGCATTCGGCTACACCTTGTTAGCCTATGACAGTTGTCTACGCGGCTTAAACAAACTAGAAACCAACCACGCACGCCTAGAAGAAGACCTCAACAACACCTGGGAAGTATTGGCAGAACCCGTACAAACGGTCATGCGGCGCTACGGCATAGAAAACCCCTACGAACAACTCAAAGAACTCACACGCGGCAAAGGCATCTCCAAAGACGCCTTGCATGAATTTGTGATGAAGCTGGCGATTCCGGCGGACGCGAAAGAATTACTGCTGGCAATGACGCCTGCGAATTACACGGGGATTGCTGGGAAGTTGGCGAAGGGGGTTTGATTGGGGTTTGATCGCGATTTGAAAATAAGAGTGTTTTATTACTTTCTAAAATTCCTGATGAAGATAAAGTTGCGAAAGAAAGTTTAAAAAAAGTTATCGGCGAAATCATGTACATCACGCTAAGTGAGTTAATGGCGCCAATTTATCGTTGCCATCGATCTCTCGGACGGGCAAGTGAGCCCGGATCTTGGCTAAAAGAATCGCAAGAAAGTTAGTCAAACTATCGATCGATTTTCTTACTCATCTTTATCTCACATATTATGAAAAAATTAAATTTTAAAAAGCTCGTTTTTTGTTTTTCTCTTTTATTTTTGACGTTTCAAGTTCATGCCTCTGACGTCTTCTTAAGAATCGGGAAGTCTGAAATATATATCCCCGGATTTCGAACATATTTTTCTGACGAATATAATATTCCAGAGAAAAATGCTGAATTACTGCGTGCGCTAAAATCCACACTATCTCCTGCCAAAATCAACGATTTCACTTCAAGCAACCCTGGGATGACGAAGTTATCTTGTAGGGGGAGTTATCCCATTTACGCTCCGGCTAAAACTCCTTACGAGACATTTATCTCCGCCGCGCTACAACATGAACTATCGAAAAGCGATCTTTATTCAGCCGAAAATGGCGTTCCTATCTCTATCGAGTTAACTTTAGTCGATTTCAAATCGATTGGTGACGCCAAATGGACTATTGAGGCAACATTTACTGCACCAGGAAAAGAGGCAGTGACAATCAAAAATGAAACTTTTTTTGACGTTTCATTCGCTGCGTCAAATGCATGTGGTCAGGTCAGCGCCGCCTTTGTTCCAGCGATACAAGAATTCTTATTTAAAGTCTATTCTGACCAAAAATTTCAAGAACTTCTGAAATAAAACAAT
Source organism: Burkholderiaceae bacterium (assembly GCA_019745005.1). Classification (GTDB taxonomy): domain Bacteria; phylum Pseudomonadota; class Gammaproteobacteria; order Burkholderiales; family Burkholderiaceae_D; genus Undibacterium. The sequence goes on along the minus strand of JAIETO010000037.1, from coordinate 2,288 downwards.
AACATTAGTTGGTTAGAAGCCACCGTATGGCAGATCGCCGCGCGCGGTCGTATACAAAAAAAATCCAGCGTCGGAATCGATGGAGTTTTAACAAGCGCTAGCATGCTTAAGGCAAAGCATAATCGTAGCCACATCGACCTTACTGCGCAAAGCAATTCCGGTGCTAGCATACAAACGTTACGACATCTCAGTAGTTTGATTATCAGAATCCGCGATCCAGTCCAAGCACATGCGCGATAAAAATTATTCACGTCGTTGCTTTTTCATTCGTTCGTTGTTCCATCTTCCGTATGATTACACCTAGTCAATCAAGGCTGCACATATTTTTTGGCCAGTTGATATAGGAAGGCGTATCTCGTGAATAAGAAAAGAATTTGGCCGCGCCTCACAATCAGCATGGCGATTCTGTTCGCACTTGCTTACCTCGTTAAACACGAAGTGCGTTTTCTTCGATACCAAAACGACGGCATTAAAACAGTCAATAAATGGCAAGCATTCGCACTTGCTGATCTCAATGCTACGCATAACGCGATTCTTACTGCGCATCCTGGCGTGATTGATCCACTGAATCCCGCTTTTAAAGAATGGACAGAAACAGGTTATCAACAGGCGCTCAAGCTAATACCAAAGGTCATGAGCTATGACACGGCAATGTCGGCCGTGCGTTTTTACACAACTGGATTTTTGGATGGTCATTTGTTGTATTCAGATAATGTGCGAAAAAATTATCCCGTGGTCAACAACGGTTGGAAAATAGAAAAAGTAGATCAATCCTACATAGTCACCGCGACCGCAGAAAAATGGCCAGCGCCCCTGCCAGAAAAAGGATCAAAGCTTATACACTGCGATGGCCGCCTGCCAGCAACCATCATTAACGAAGATGTCGCGCCTTATGTAGATCGTCGCGATAATCCCGTAACACAAGCCAGACTGGCAGAAGATTTAATGAGGCTCCTTTTGAGTGGGAGCGAATTAAAGCGATGTCAATTTCAATCGCCAGCAGGGGCGGTGTTTGAGATTGACGTGACCTATAGTTCTTCAACACAAGAGCAATTCTTTCAGTTGCTCGATGAAGCCTCACATCATCAATGGGCGCCGCGTACAAATAATTTTTCTTTGAAAAACGGCGTATTGTGGATTCGAGCAGCAAATTTTAATTTGCAATCTGCAACGACGGATATGCAAGATTTAGAAAAAATGTTGGATGAAATACCAAGATTGCGCAATGTTCACCAGATCGTATTTGATGTTCGAGGAAACAGTGGTGGTGATAGCCGAATAGGCGTAAAAATTTTTAACGCTGCCACTGGTGGCTTGTGGTACGACACGAGCAACATCGATCAGTTGCCTCCTCAATTCGCGGAATGGCGCGTATCGAACATTGCAATTTCCTCGTTCGCTCGGGCAGTTGAGCATGCGGCAAAGCTCTACGGCGCTCAAAGTGCACAGGGCAAAGAGGCGGCTAATTTTCTTGCCGAATTAAACGCGGCCAAACTTGCTGGCCAAGCTTGGGTGAGGCAGGATGCGGGACATTTAATTACACGGGCGGATATTGAAAAGCGCGGTGGAAGGTTACTCAGATTTAATGGAAAAATCGCACTCATCACCGACAATCAGTGCGCCAGTGCCTGTTTAGACTTTGCCGATTTAGTACGACAGGTGCCTGGTGCTATACACCTTGGCCGGCGCACAAGTGCAGACACACTTTACATTGATACTGGTCAGGCAGAACTACCCAGCGGCAACCTACTCGTACTACCCCTTAAAGTATGGCGAAACCGAATACGAGCAAACAACGAGGCGCTCGAACCCAATTTTGTTCTTGACGTCGATATGAATAATGACGTTGCCGTTTATGATGCAACGCTCGCGGCTTTAAAGACAAGTGAGCGATTAGGATTGAAGTTAGATAAACACTAAAAGCAAAATTTTACTTTGCACGTTATTTTGACCTTGCAAAGCATGAGACTGGTCGAGCTTCCGTTTTGCCGCCAAAACTCTCATATTTACTCGCTTCATAAAAATTAAATTTTCTTGGCATTTTGAGATACTGCCCTATTTTTAATAATTGATGATCATATTTTCGCTTTATTTTAAAGGATCTTCTATTTTATACATAGGCATGTATATAAAAACCCCTCAGGAATTCGACGCCAACATCAGCCGATTCAGATGTCTCCCCCCGTCCAATTCAAAGTAGGTATCACCCACCACAACGCAACCAGCATGCTGATAAAACGCCAGCGCGTTTTCGTTTTGTGCGTTGACGCCAAACCAGAGTGCTTGCG
>JAIETO010000254.1 GCA_019745005.1 Burkholderiaceae bacterium | reverse complement strand
TTTAAGAAAAACCTTTGATGGACTGCTATATTTATTACAAAAGCTTGGTGTCAAATTCCGCTCAGATTTGTGTGGAAATTGGGAAAATTGACGCGCTTCTCAGACAGCAATTACTCCCGACACCAAAGCTACAACAATTTAAGGAGGCGAAAAAACAAGAAATAACATGGATGGAAATTTACGCCAATATTGACAATGATTTTATTGGACAGCTCAATAACGTTGTCAATCAAACTTCATTACTTAACATAATTACAAGCGACCGACATGTTGAACTATTTGAAAATGTAGATATTCGACTACAAACATCGGCTTAACTTGCCTTACTTTGTAGAATAAAAAAGTATAAATTCGCCGTTTAGTCTAGTTTCCAAACATGATTGAGTGCGAGACGTGCCTTTTCCGGTTTGCCGTCCACCGTTCCAGCTTTAAATTTACATAGCATTAATGCTGAAAGTGCCGCGTTATCAAGACTAGCATTGCCGCTGGACTTAGCCACTTTCGACTCAAGAACTTTACCATCCACATCAATAAAAAATTCCAGCGTAACTGTCCCCACTACTTCCGCAAGCAGCGCGCCTTTTGGGTATTTAGGAGCCTCACACGATTTGTTATCGATGGCAGGATCAAGGAAAGAAGTTACGATACGAACACCGCTCGGCGCGCTACCAACATATCCAAGCCCACCAGGGTTCGCCTTTACTGCAGCAATCACCTCGGCATCGGTATTTTTCACTGCGGGAGGATTTAATCCATCACGAAATCCTCGTTTGGCCCACATCGACGCATATTTTGAGGCATCAAGTTTCAACACTTTATCGAGAAAATCACTCTGTGCATTTGAGTTTTCGAATGGCGTTACCTTTACGTCGCCAGCGATTTGTCGTTCACCCAAAAAGATCTCTTTTACATTCGAACTAGTTGCAGGATTAGTGTTATTAGCGATGACATACAAATTTTTCGCCATTAACGAATTGCTCAAAAAAAGCGTTGTACAGAAAAGTACTAGATAACGAGATGCGCCAATTTTCATCATAAATCCTTTGAAATCTTCATTTATTTGAGCTCAAACACTTCAAAAAATTTTTTTCCCGTCGATTTTTTTAAACCGCCATCGCGATGGGTCAAAGCAAATTCGAAGAATTTAAATCATGCCAATCGACTTGCTTAGTAATGTTGCCCAACCCGTCGACAATTGAAATCTTAAAATCGTGCAAAATATGCCCATCATAAGACCAGTAATCGGCTAATCCCAGCATACGAGATAGTCGTTTGGTACTTACTTCGTTGCCCGTTAAGAAGTGCCAATTTTTTCTATTTATCCCGTGCTGCTTGCGGTATGCAGACCATGTTTTTGGCGTATCGTTTTTTGGATCATATGAAACAATAATTATTTCAACACTTTGTCTTTTTTCATCCATTACGGCTTGAAACTCTTCAAGTTTCTTCAAACTTAGGAAACAGGTCTTTCGACAAGTGCTATAAGCCATCGTAATAAAAACCGGACTGCCCTTCCAATCTGCCAATGTTACTTGTTGATTTTGGTCGTCCACCCAAGTAGTTGGTACATCATAAATTGACCCTGCCACCGCCACTGTGCAATGAATGGACAAAAAAAACACCGCAATTAAATAGGCACTGCATCGATTGAACATGGCTAATCTCAACATTTTTTAATGGTCAATTTCAATATTAATCCTCAGAACCGTGTGGATAACTGAACTTTTGCCTCATTAAACTTCTCACCACCGTCCTTGGACTCATTGGTATGGTTAACTTCTATTTTCAGCGCACTCTTCGTGTTCAAATCATATTTGACGCCCAAAGTTTGGCGAGAGTAAGAACGCCCACTTTCTTGACTCAAAAAATAATTATCGTTTTGATTTAAAGAGGCTTTTTCAAATCTTACATATGGCGTTGAATTCCCCCAAAGCGTGCGTCCAATTTGTACAAAGCCAGCCCAACTATTGTTGCTCTTACCGCGAAGTCCAAGATTGTTGTTATTGAAGTGGTAGTACTCAATAATGTTTTCCCATGAATCGTTATCATAAAAAAGATAACCGCCGAGCATATTGACTTTAGTTTTATTGTTTAGCACGTCGGCAGTGTAGGAGCCAACTCGTTTGGTAAAGCCATGCGCGCCCAATACAAGGCCATCTAGATCACCGCTGAAACGGTAACGCGCACTGCCGCCCACTAAGGCATTACTGTTGTCATCTTTAACTGCATTAAAGTCTAAAGTACCGTCCACGATACGGTCGCCATTACCTACATATGCGTCGTATTCAAATTTTCCCTCACCGATTCGCGTTGATCCTGTCGCCCAAATGCCAACGGTATGAGCTGGCAATATGCCGCCTTGGTCTTCAAATGCAACTAACTTCGGTCGGTCGATCGATGTTTGTATTTGTGCGCCATGATGAAACGCTGTGTTCCAGTAACCGTAAGGTGTGTGAAAACGGCCAGCCCAAACCGTTAACGCATCACTAAATGTATAACCAATTTGCACCCGTTCCAAATCTGTCGCCAGAGAGCCAGCCTCACCGTATTCAAAATTAAGTTCGATCAAAGACTTGACGCGATCACCGAACTCCGGCGTGAGGTAAAAATCGACATTGCCGAGCACGAATCCTCTTTTTCGGCCGTCACTCGCCGACTTTGTCGAATGCGCATAACCAACATCAGCAAAACCGTGCAGCGGCACACCTAAATTGGTGGGCGGACGATTAGCGGCCTCGGAAATTTGCGTTAAATTTTGCTCTATGGATTCGATACGCTGGCTTTGTGCCGCAATACTTTCCGCTGTCGCTGTATCGGGTGTATTAACTGGTGTGGCGACCGGTACCGTTGTGCTTGCAGGTTTGGATATTTTTTCGAGTTCAGCCAATCTGTTGGATAACTTTTCGATTTGCTGTAGGCTTTTCTCAAGTTTTTTTTCTAATTCGGCGATACGCTCCGCCTCACCTTTGGCGGCCCACGCGTTAGAAGCATAAATTTGACAAATAGCGAATGCGATAACGCTGAATCGCAGTGTAGGGAGCTTTATCTTCATGATTGACATGTGTTCTTTCTCTGTAACTTTTGATTGAAACGCAGTTCACTACTAACGCGATACCACCCCAATATACGCAATGAACAAAATATTTCAAATACGCAATTATTGGAAGTCACAAAAATTAACAATGTTTCATTGAATCATTGTTTCGAGCGACTGGGAAAAAAGCAATCTTCGCGCTTACAAGCGCTAAGTTTTTGGAGGGAAATGAGAAAGGCAAATCAATTTCGGAAAACCGCGACCTGCTTGACTTGTCAAGGTTAGACCAACAAAGTTGGTGAAATCTAAAGCGAAGGATTTCCGCGCGCAAAACAATAAACGTCAAACGTGCAATTACTGCGGAAAACGTTCTACTTCGCTCGACAAAAAAATCAACTCAACTCTTCCAAGCGCAACTTCGTCACCTTGCCAAACACGGAGGCCAAGGCCTCAATTTTCGTGATCGCTGCAAGGATGTTCTTCTCTTGGGTTTGATGGGTAAGAATAATGATATCGGTGCGTGCTTCGCCTTCTGCGGGTTCTTTTTGTAGCATCGCGTCGATAGAAATTGCAGAATCGGCCAAAATACGTGTCACATCAGCCAGCACACCTGTTTGGTCAGCCACTAGCATACGCAGGTAATAACTCGTCACCACTTCCTCTATGGGCAAGATGCCGATGTCGCTCATTGCATTGGGTTGAAACGCGAGGTAAGGCACGCGATGTTCTGGGTCAGCCGTTGCCAAGCGCGTGATATCAACCAAATCGGCGATCACGGACGACGCCGTGGGCTCTGCCCCAGCGCCTTTGCCGTAATACAAAGTCGCGCCCACCGCATCACCTTGTACCAACACAGCATTCATCGCGCCTTCAACATTGGCAATTAAGCGCTTTGCGGGAATGAGTGTGGGGTGAATACGCAGCTCTATACCTTTTTGCGTGCGTTTGGTGATGCCTAACAACTTAATCCGATAACCGAGTTGTTCAGCATAACGAATGTCAATCGCTTCTAATTTGGTAATGCCCTCAACGTGGGCTTTGTCAAATTGCATACGCACGCCAAACGCAATCGACGCCATGATTGATGCCTTATGTGCGGCATCAATCCCTTCAATATCGAAAGTCGGGTCAGCTTCTGCGTAGCCTAAGGCTTGCGCTTGTTTCAGCACGGTAGCGAAATCCAAACCTTTATCGCGCATTTCCGACAAAATAAAATTCGTCGTGCCGTTAATGATGCCGGCTATCCATTGAATGCGATTGGCCGTTAGGCCTTCACGCAGTGCTTTGATGATGGGAATACCACCCGCAACCGCCGCTTCAAACGCCACCATCACGCCTTTTTCTTGCGCCGCACTAAAAATTTCATTGCCGTGCGTTGCCAGCAAAGCCTTGTTCGCTGTCACAACATGTTTGCCATTGGCGATGGCTTTCAAGACTAAATCTTTTGCAATGCCGTAGCCGCCGATCAGTTCGACTACGATATCAATCTCAGGATTATTCACCACCAAATTACCATCCGTGACGATTTCGCAATCGCCGTTGGTAACTTCGCGCGCACGCTCAAGGTTGCGTGCAAAAAGCATACTAATTTCGATCGGGCGACCCGCACGCCGAATAATTTCTTCTTGATTGCGCTTTAAGACTTTAAACGTACCCGCACCAACGGTGCCTATGCCCAACAGGCCAACTTTAATAGGTTTCATCACAGTTTTTATTTTCAACGATTAAATTATTCAAACAATGCATTGCTGCGTTATGGTGAATTCGACGACTTGCCTTTGGTTTGCTCCTTAGTTTGTGCCATGTCGACGGCGTAAGCCCTCAAGAAAATGCGCAATGCGCCCGAACGCTGCTGTTAAGTCGTCGGCATTGGGTAAAAAAACCACACGGAAATGGTCGGGCTTAATCCAGTTAAAACCCGTGCCTTGCACCACCAAGACACGCTGCTCTGTCAACAAATCAAGTATAAATTGCTGATCATCGACGATAGGGTAAATCTGCGGATCAAGCTTAGGAAACATATACAACGCCGCCTTGGGCTTGACACAGGAAACGCCAGGAATTGCGGTTAGCAAATCAAACGCTAAATCACGTTGCTTCAATAAGCGCCCGCCTGGCCCCACCAAGTCTTGAATGCTTTGATACCCGCCCAAAGCTGTTTGAATCGCAAACTGACCTGGTGCGTTGGAACACAAACGCATCGACGCCATCATATTCAAGCCCTCGATGTAATCTTTAGCGTGCCGCTTTTCGCCAGAAATGACCATCCAACCTGCGCGGTAACCGCACGAACGATAGTTTTTGGAAAGACCATTTAAGGTCAAGAACAACACATCATCAGCCAGCGAGGCGATGGAGGTATGGCTGGCTTCGTCATATAAAGTTTTGTCGTAAATTTCGTCGGCAAAAATAATCAGTTGATGCTCGCGCGCGAGCTCAACAATTTGCTGCAATATAGGCACGGGGTACAGCGCGCCCGTCGGATTATTCGGATTGATGACAACGATCGCTTTGGTATTGGGTGTAATTTTTCGCCGCATGTCGTCAATGTCCGGCATCCAACCTGCACTCTCATCGCAGATGTAATGCACGGGCTTACCACCTGACAAGCTCACGGCAGCAGTCCACAACGGGTAGTCTGGTGCAGGCACCAGCACTTCGTCGCCGTTATTCAACAAGGCGTTCATGCCCATTACAATCAGCTCGGAAGCACCATTGCCGATGTAGATATCCTCCATGGTCACGCCAGCGATTTTCTTTTCTTGCGTGTAATGCATAATCGATTTGCGCGGCGCAAACATGCCTTTGGAGTCGGTATAGCCAGCGGCGTTATGCATATTCAAAATCATGTCCTGCACAATCTCGTCAGGCGGATCAAAATTAAAAACCGCAAGATTGCCGATATTGAGTTTGATCAGCTTATGACCTTCCTCCTCCATCTGTTTGGCCTTTTCCATGGCTGGGCCACGGATTTCATAGCAAACGTCGGCTAACTTGAGTGATTTAAGGATGGGACGCACGTGATTCTCTCTTTATGAATGTCGCTTTTGTGACTCGTTGAACGAAAAATGCTGCACTGCCGAACTGCTCATTCTGCCCAATAGAGGCAGTTTTATCAAACTGTTTCGCGCTGTTTGAAAAAAACCGAAGTCATGCAAATTCAATCGATGCACCAGTCACCGAAAAAATGAGATCGCATTTTTTAGCCAAAAATTGTCAACGAATGCGTTTTTGACAAACCAAGCTGTGAACCAAGCTGTCGTGCAGAAACCAATGAGAATAACGTTACAATGCGCCTGATCTTGCGAAGAACAAGGCGCAACAACTTGCCCGCGGTAAGGCCATTTGATTTTCGGTAAAAGTAAAGCACAACAGAATTGTGACCAGCTTGCTATTTTTTGAGTCACGCATCGCTGTTGTTTTGTAAATTTTTTTACTCAATGGGACTCACGCAAAATTGCGTTGACTAGGCACGAAGCTGCAGAAAGTACAATCGGTACGGTAAAGCGAAGCAGAAAGGCGTAACAAAAACGCCAAGGTTTGTTCTGCGTTAGTCCACGTGAATTCCAAGCCTCAACGCATTGACAAGCTCATTGACCAACTTAGAATCATTTTTAACGTTCTCCCATGAAACTCCACCCCACAAACACACGCCAATACCAAACAATCACCGCCTACGATGAATCCGGCGTCGAAATCAACGCGCAGCGTTTCGAGCATAGTTTGGTCGTTTTGCCTGAACACGCCCCAGCGTCTTGGGACGTGCAAACGTTTGACGATTTGAACGCGACGCATTTCGAGTTTATTGCGACCTTTGCGCCTGATGTGGTGATCTTAGGTACGGGCCATCAACAACGCTTTATTCATCCCAAATACATCGCTGCGCTTACTGCCCAACACAAAGGCGTGGAATGTATGGATAACAAAGCCGCTTGTCGCACCTACAATATTTTGATGGCAGAAGGAAGGAAAGTCGCCCTCGCCCTCGTCATGGAAGCCAAAAAATGAACGTAAGCCTTGGCACAAAACGATCGCCTTTTGACTCGCCCTGGCTGCTTGGCGTAATTCTCTTTGGTTTCTTGGTGATTTGGTTTTACATGCTGGGAGCGCGTACTTTAGTGCCGACCGACGAAGGACGCTATGCAGAAATGGCGCGTGAAATGTTTGTCACCGGCGATTGGATCACGCCGCGCCTGAACGGCATCAAATACTTCGAGAAGCCGCCGCTACAAGCGTGGATGAACACCATCACCTTTGCCTTGTTTGGTGTTGGCGACTTGCAAGCGCGCTTATGGACTGGCTTATGCGGCTTACTCAGCATCGCCGCGATAGGCTATACGGGAAACCGTTTGTATGGGCGTCGCGTTGGCTTGGTTGCCGCAGTTGTCTTAGGTTCTAGCTTGCTTTGGGCAGCGTCGTCACACTTCAATTCGCTTGATCTCGGTGTCGCCGCAATGTTGTCAATAACGCTGTGCGCCCTGCTTCTCGCCCAACATAAGGACGCCAGCCCTGAGCAACAGCGCAACGCCATGCTGATCTGTTGGCTAGGCATGGCGCTTGCTGTGCTGTCAAAAGGCTTAATCGGTGTCGTTTTGCCCGGCGCGGTTTTAGTGATTTACACGTTTGTGGCGCGTGATTGGACGATTTGGACACGACTCCATTTGGGTAAAGGATTATTGTTATTTTTTGCCGTGGTCACGCCGTGGTTCGTACTGGTGGCGATGAAAAATCCCGAACACCCCGAGTTTTTCTTCATTCACGAACATTTCCAACGTTTTACCAGCAATGTCCACAAGCGATACAAGCCAGCGACATTTTTTATTCCCTTGCTTGCGATAGGCATCGTGCCTTGGTTGGGCGTGCTTTTGCAAAGTATGGCGGGTGCACTTAAAAAAGAAGGTCGTGGATTTCAGCCGCAAAAAATGCTGCTTGTGTGGAGCATCTTCATTTTTGTGTTTTTCAGTATTTCTAATTCAAAACTAACGGGTTACATCCTACCGATTTTCCCTTCATTGGCTTTATTGATTGCGCTACAAATTGAGAATGGCTCGCGCCTGCACTTAAAAATCGCTGCAGTTTTACTTGCGCTGCTTGGCCTATTTGGTGGCGCGGCAGTATTGCTTGCGCCGCCGTATTTGCGTGCGAAAGCCATGCCTGAAATTGAGATTGGCCTGAATCTGGCGATAATGCATTGGGCACTTGCGGCGTGCGTGATGATTTTAGTGGGCGGCGTTATTGCATGGCGCTTGTTGACCGCAGACAGCACCTACCGCAAAGATTGGGCAGTGCTTAGTTTGGCGATTTCCACCTACGTGGCGGGACAAACGCTGATGCTGGGCTATGAACCTTGGGGTTTTTACCGAGCGGGATTAAATCATGTAGCGGCAATCCAAGCCGAACTTCAACCAAACACCCAACTCTATTCGGTTGGGCAATACGAGCAATGTCTTCCGTTTTATCTAGCAAGGACAATGACGCTGGTCGAGTTTCCTGATGAACTTGCTTTCGGCTTGCAGCAAGAACCCCATTTATGGATCGAGAAGCGGGCAGATTTTGTCGAACGATGGAAGCAGCAAGTCAATCAGGGCGAATCTGCCATCGCACTGATCAACCCGCGTATTTACAGCGAGTTTGTCGCGCAAGGTGTGCCGATGCGCGTGCTTGCGCAAAATACCAAACGAGTGATCGTTTCCAGCTTACGCACATCAAACCAAGAAAAATAGTATGAACATCAATACCTTTGGATTTATTTTGACCGGCATTTTGCTCAATGCCGCTGCGCAATTGCTACTCAAAAAAGGGACTAACGCGATTGGCGCAATTCATCTTACTATCGACAATTGGTTCTCAACCGCGATACAGGTTGCAACCCAGTGGCCCATTTTGGGTGGCCTCGCTTGCTATGTTATTTCACTGGTCGTCTGGATTATTGGCTTGTCCCGCGTGGATGTTACGATCGCGTATCCGCTGTTGTCGATTGGTTACGTCGTCAACGCCATCGGCGCATGGTATTTTCTAGGCGAACCGCTTTCCTTGCAGCGGCTCTTAGCAATTAGCGTGATCATTATTGGCGTTGCTTTGCTGGTCAAAAGCTAAGTCATCACACTTTCATAAAAAACAGGCAGTATGCAGATTTTTATAGGCTTTTGCGCATTAATTTAAAGCGTATTAAAAATATACCCGCACCAGTAAAGGAAAATGAATGTCATCTACTCCCGCTTTTCTTCCATTCACCAAACCCACTATCGATGAAGAAACGATCGCAGCGGTTGGTGCCGTGTTGCGCTCCGGTTGGCTAACGAGTGGTCCAAATGTGAAGGAACTGGAAGCGCAGCTTTCCACCTATTTTGGTGGGCGCCCCGTCAGAACATTTAATTCTGGCACTTGCACCATGGAAATCGCTTTAAGAATCGCGGGCATAGGCGCGGGTGACGAAGTGATTACCACGCCAAACTCGTGGGTAGCAACGGCCAATGTCATTATTGAAGTGGGCGCGACACCTGTGTTTGTTGACATTGATGCACGCAGCCACAATATCGATTTGAACTTGGTTGAGGCGGCAATCACACCGCGCACAAAGGCAATTATCCCCGTGCATATGTGCGGACTTCCCTGCGACATGGACAAACTCTACGCTCTGGCAAAAAAGTATGACCTGCGCGTGATCGAAGATGCGGCGCAAGCCATAGGATCAACATGGCGCGGCAAGCGAATTGGCGCGTTCGGTGACTTTGCCTCCTTTAGCTTTCAGGTCAACAAAAACATCATGACGGGCGAAGGCGGATGTTTGGTATTAAATAACGACGACGAAGCGAAATTGGCGGAAAAGTATCGCTTGCAAGGCGTCAGCCGTAGTGGTTTGGACGGCATTGATGTGGACGTGCTGGGCGGCAAATACAATATGACCGACATCGCGGCCGCAATTGGTCTTGGTCAGCT
>JAIETO010000197.1 GCA_019745005.1 Burkholderiaceae bacterium | reverse complement strand
AATCATGAACGTGGTCAGCGTTTGAAAGCCTTTTGCCACTTGCCCTTCGCAAGGAAACAAGCTGGCAATCACCACTACAGATACCAAAAGCATGGTCATGGTGTCAGGCAGAAAACGAAGTTTTTTCATGGTTCCAGTGAGTTGAAATGGCGATTAATTGCTGAGGACGCTCCGCAGTGCTTATACCGCGACGTATTTTTTATATGAGGTCTAACAAACTTTTTGTGGGAAGCCACGTTCAAAAAGGCGCACAAAACACAGACGTTTTCCGAACAAAATAAGGCGCAAGTGCCATGCCGATAAGAGATGAATCAATGGCGACGCGCCTCAAGAACGCCGGTGACTTCGCGAATAATCGTCAACGCCCTTTGCAACTGCGACGTGCCGTTGATCTCAGCAGTGAACGACATACGGGCTTGCGATTTCATACTTTGCGTGTTCACGCCGATGACGTTGATCTTTTCACGCGAAAACACTTCAGAGATATCCCGCAACAAGCCTTGACGGTCTTGCGCCAACACAAAGATGTCAACCGGATACACCGTTTCTTTGCCGTGTTCGCCCCAAGTCGTTTGAATAACACGCTCGGGCGCCTTGTTGCGCATTTCTGAGAAATTTTTGCAGTTAAAGCGATGAATCGAGACGCCCTTCCCACGCGTCACAAAACCAACAATTTCATCGGGCGGCGCAGGCTTACAGCAACGCGCGAGTTGTGTCATGAGGCCTTCAGTGCCCACCACTAACACGCCCGATTTAGCGCCCTGCGTCACGCTTGAGGCACGACTCTTGTTGGTGATACTGATTTCTTCCGATGGTGCTGGCTCCACATGGTCGCGCAAGATGTGTTCAATCTGACGCAAGCTGAATTCTTCTTTGCCTACCGCCAGAAAAAGTTCATCGACCGATGCGAAAGCCAATTTCTTCGCCAAGTCGTCGAGATTGACAGCAGTTTTTCCTTCACGCTGCAAGGTTTTCTCAACCAAAATACGACCTGCGTCCAAGGTTTCTTGCTGGTCGATTTGGTTAAACCACGCGCGAATTTTGCTGCGTGTGCGGGTGCTTGCCGAGTATTCGGGTTGCAACCAATCACGCGAGGGGCCGGTTTGTATCGACCCGGATTTGAGAGTAATAATTTCGACCGTCTGGCCATTTTTGAGCGGCGTGTTAAGCGGCACCATAACGTTATCAACGCGCGCGCCACGGCAACGATGGCCAACATCGGTGTGTAAGTGGTAGGCAAAATCGACCGGCGTTGCGTCTCTGGGTAATTCAACGACTTTTGCCTGCGGTGTCAGCACATAAATACGGTCGTCCAAGGGCGCTGCCTTGATTTTTTCTACCCATTCGCGTTGTAATTCTTCGTGACTAACGACGGCATCGGTCACGTCATTTTTCCATGCTAAAAGCTGCCGTAGCCAAGCAATTTTTTCGTCGTATTCTTGTGCAGAAAAGTTCGATCCGCCCGTTTCTTTATAACGCCAATGGGCGGCAACACCATACTCGGCAAACTGATGCATCTCCCGCGTGCGAATTTGCACTTCGAGGGGGCGCCCATCTTCGACCACCACCACTGTGTGCAAAGATCGGTAGCCATTTGGCTTTGGGCGTGAAATATAGTCGTCGAACTCTTTGGGAATAGGCACCCAGGCGTTGTGCACAATCCCTAATACGGTGTAACAATCTTTTAAATCATCCACCACCACGCGAAATGCGCGTACGTCGTAAAGCTCGTCAAAATCGACGTCTTTACCTTTCATTTTTTTCCAAATACTGTAAATGTGTTTTGGCCTGCCAGAAACTTCTGCTTTGATGCCGGCCGCGCTCAATTCCGTATTCAAGCGCGCAATTGCATTGACTACGAAGCTTTCACGCTCTAGTCGTTTTTCCTCAAGCATTTTGGCAATACGCTTGTATTGCACAGGTTCTAAAAAACGAAAGGCTAAATCTTCCAGTTCCCATTTGAGCTGCCAAACGCCTAGACGATTTGCGAGCGGCGCATAAAGGTCCATGGTTTCACTGGCAAACTGCTGCGCTACACCGTCCTCACGTTTGCATTCGGCGAAGTAGCGCAAAGTCGTGACGCGTGAGGCAAGCCGCACCAGCACAACACGCATATCGGTTGCCATCGCCAACACCATCTTGCGCAGCGTTTCTAATTGGGTGGCTGTCTTCTCAGCCGCATCTTTGCCGCGCCCAAATTCGTGCTGCGTGAGCGTGGCATCGCGCAAGCGCATTAACTGACGAATGCCCGTCACCAAACCAGCAATTTCACGACCAAAAAGCGCTTCAATCTTCTCAGCCGCTGGTGGATCAATATCGGGTAACTCAAACAGGACACCGGCAATGCGCGTATCAATATCGGTTTTTAAAAAAGCTAAAGTCGCCACCACACCTTGCACAAACTGTAAGGCGTTTTGCTCTGTTTTTACTTGTACCGTCGCATATGACGGCGTCACAAAACTTAACGCCGCCAGCAGGCGTTCTGCTTCAACAGGCGTTAAGCCTTCGAGAAACGGCGATGGGGAATCGGGCGTGCGATTTGACAGCATGGTTTTATTTTTGCGCCGCTGTAACGACGATTTCAACTAACCATTCAGCATTGGCCAATGCCGCTTGCACCGTGGCGCGCGGCGGTGTGTGCCCTGGCACGACCCACGCGTCCCATTCTTGATTCATTTCGCCAATCAGACGAATATCCTTCAAAAAAATTTGGCACATTAAGAGTCGCGATTTATCGCTGCCTGCCTCTTCAAGCAGGCGATCAATATGCGCTAAGACTTGACGGGTCTGGCCGCGAATATCCTGCGTCGTGTCGTCGGGAATTTGCCCTGCCAAATAGACCGTGCCGTTAAAAACCGCCGTATCCGAAAGTCTATCGCCCACATGAAAACGTTGAATATGCATAGTACTAATCCAAAAAAATGCTGAGTTTGCGCGAGCCAGCGTTTTACTCTGTCAAAAAATCAATCAGATCAAGATAATAAAAAATTTCGTGCAATAGCTATTTGATCCGCATGGACGAAGGTTGGCGCGTGGCCCACGCCCGCCAATTCGACTACTTGCGCTTTCGGCCCGCGTTGCGCCATTTGCGTCGCAGATTCAAGCGTGATCAAATCCGATTCGCGCCCACGCACCAGCAAAGTTGGGCAACGAATTGCATCATAAGCTGCCCATAAAGTTGCCTCAGCAATCGCTGCGCTTTGCGGTGTGGTGGCTTTGACTGGCTGTGCAATGGATAAATCGTAATGACGTATCCACTGCCCTTCTTGATTTTGTTTGAGAACGTCTTGTGCCAATTTAAGCCATTGTGTATCGGTATGCGGGCCGAATGTTTGGGAAATTTCCTTGATGTATGCCGCGCCTTCCTCAAACGTGGCAAAACGCATATCTTGCCCGATATAGTCGCCGATGCGGATGAGTGCCTCATAGTTAAGCACGGGGCCCACGTCATTCAAAATCAGTTTACGTACAGGATTTTTTGGTAGCGAGGCGTAAATCATTCCTATCAAGCCACCCATTGAGGTACCAAACCAATCTAAAGTTGTCGCATTTAAGCGCGCAACCAAGGTCACCATATCACTCACATATTGGGGAATTTGGTAGAGCAAAGGGTCAGGCAGCCAATCTGATTTTCCACGACCCACCACATCGGGACACACCACACGATACTCATCACACAACGCTAACGCCAAGGCGTCAAAATCATCTGATACGCGCGTGATGCCGTGCACCGCCAAAAGCACTTTTGGATTGCGCGGATCACCCCATTCTTTGTACGCCATCTGATGCAGTCCCTTTGGTGAAAGACACTGAACGGTTTGTCTGGTGAACTGCATGGCGATTTCCTCTCTAAGGTATGCGGCTTCGCGGAGCCCTTTTTGCGCGAAAAATGTTCGCTCGCTGAATTGATCAATCAAACGTCATTTTACCGACTGCCTAAACCATCATCATATTTCTAATTCAAGGCCTTGGCGCACTTCGAGTGCATAAACCTGCGTTTCACAAATGAATAAAGCTGCATGCGGCCGTTTTATGCTCATCTTCACGTCGCGCGGAATCAACTTTGTATTTTTCTTGTAAGGCGCTATATTGGACTTAATCACAACAATCGAAGGGAATGATGATGCCGCGTAAAAATCACACTAAAACTTCCATTCCTCGCTCGGTGATTGGACTTCTGTTTGGACTAGCTGCTTGCGTTGCCACCATTTCGCCCGTTCATGCTGCAGGCAAATTGAAACCTGGTCTATGGGAAATGTCGATAAAATCAGACGCGATGAAAAGTATGCCCAAAATCCCACCTGAACAACTGGAAAAACTTAAACAACTCGGAATCGCCGTGCCAAAAACAGAAAGCGACGGCAGCATGGTGCAAAAGGTTTGCATCTCAAAAGAAATGGCAGAACGCGAACCCCACCAAATCAGCCAACGGCCAGATCAATCCTGCAAGACGGAGAACATGAAACAAGATGGCAATAGTTATTCATTAGATTTGATCTGCGATGGACCCAACATGAAGGGAAAAGGTGTCGTCAAAGGAAGTTATGACAGCAACGAAAGTTTTCGTTCCAGCTATGATTTTCAAGGCGTGGCACGCAACCGCCCTGTCTCAAATCATGTAGAGACGACAGGCAAATGGTTATCTGCCGATTGCGGCAACGTTAAACCCATTTCAGACTTCCAGAAAAAACAGTAAATCAGGGAGTATCCACAATTTTTACTACGTTTCGCCCATAAATAAAGCGCAAAAGCACTCAGAAACAAGACACTCCCAGATAGTATGTGTTTCGAACAACTATGTTCAGGTTGGGTGTTGATGAGATGCAAGGAAAGTCAAAAGTCTCACCGCAGAGCCGCAGAGGCCGCAAAGAATGAAAATTTTCTCTGCGACCTCTGCGGCTCTGCGGTGAGACTTTAATTCAATGACCATCTCAATGAAAAACACAAAGGGCGCAGAGAATGTTCATTTTCTCTGCGCCCTTCGCTATGTGGCGATGTTTTTCTCGCTTTTGCTAAAGCGCGCTGGTATCTAAAGGCGCGCCAGTTTTGTTGCAAATTTCTTCAACTGTGACGCCTGGTGCCAATTCGATCAGCTTAAGCCCTGTTGGCGTAATATCGATCACACCCAGATCGGTAATGATGCGGTCAACCACGGCCACACCAGTCAACGGCAAATTACATTCTTTGAGAATTTTGTGCGCATCGCCCTTCGCAACGTGTTCCATCAATACCACGACACGCCCGACGCCAGCAACTAAGTCCATCGCTCCGCCCATGCCTTTGACCATTTTGCCGGGGATCATCCAGTTCGCCAAATCACCCTTTTCGCTGACTTGCATGGCACCTAAGATAGCGATATTGATTTTGCCGCCGCGGATCATGCCAAATGAATCTGCTGAACTAAAAATCGATGAACCAGGGATCGTGGTCACCGTTTGCTTGCCAGCGTTGATCATGTCAGCATCGACTTCATCTTCCGTCGGAAATGGCCCAATACCCAACAAACCATTTTCAGATTGCAACCATACTTCCATATGATCAGGCACGTGATTTGCCACCAATGTGGGCAAACCTATCCCTAAATTAACGTAAAACCCATCCTGTAATTCTTTTGCTGCGCGCGCAGCCATTTCATCGCGATTCCATGCCATCTTGCTTCTCCTGTCTGTAGACGTGCAACTTATTTAAGTTGATTTAACTAGGGCTCACAGTGCGTTGTTCGATACGTTTTTCAGGCTGCGCGTTGACCACAATACGCTGCACAAAAATACCTGGTGTATGAATCTCATCTGGATCTAGTTCACCAATTTCAACCAAAATTTCTACCTCGGCAACCGTAATTTTCCCAGCCGTCGCCACGTTCGGATTGAAGTTCCGAGCCGTTTTGCGATAGACCAAATTCCCCGCTTTATCGGCCTTGTAGGCTTTGACCAAGGACACATCAGACACGAGCGAACGCTCCATTACGTATTGGCTGCCGTCGAACTCACGAATTTCTTTGCCTTCTGCGACAATCGTCCCCACGCCGGTTTTGGTAAAAAAAGCCGGAATACCCGCGCCACCTGCCCGCAATTTTTCTGCCAAGGTACCTTGGGGCGTAAATTCCAGCTCCAATTCGCCCGCCAAATATTGCCGCTCAAATTCTTTGTTCTCACCAACATACGACGAAATCATTTTTTTGATTTGTCTTGTATGTAAAAGCTGACCCAAGCCAAAGCCATCAACACCCGCATTGTTGGAAATAGCTGTCAGATTTTGTGCGCCAGTATCACGTAATGCCGCAATCAGCGCCTCAGGAATACCGCATAAGCCAAAGCCACCCACGGCAATCGTTTGGCCATCTTTTACAATGTCTTTCAACGCAGACATCGCATCAGGATAAATCTTGTTCATTGTCGTCCCTTCTAATTAAAAGTGCCACTTAAAATGAAAAGCAAAACATCCATCGGTTAACTGTGTCAATGCAAAGCCCACGATTACTCTGTCGCGGAACTCATGCCAAAAATTTCACTATTGCGTCAGGTAATTGCACAGATTTTTCGTTGATCGGGTCAACCCACACGACTTTTGCCCCACCATGGGCGTAAACCTTTAAGCCGTCCTGCACTGAACACATCTCGCAAATAGTTTCTACACTGCTGCGCCCCATTGCCCCGAGGTACATACGCACTTCCACCGTATCGGGGTATTTCAAGGGCTTCAAAAAAGTACAATGCGCGTTAATAATGACTGGCCCGTGACCGCGTTCATCTGGCAAGCAAGACAGTTGCGAAAACCATTCAATGCGTGCCTGCTCCATGAAGCGAAAATAGACGGTATTGTTGACGTGACCAATCGCATCCATGTCACCCCAACGTATCGGCAGCCTAACGGTGTAGACCAGCGATTTCGGTGCGTCAGCACTCATCATTGCACGCTTAGTCCATCATCGGCAGTGACGATCGTGCCGTTTAAGAATCGCGATTCTTCTGCGGCCAACAACAATAAAATGCCATCGAGGTCGTCTGGGTTGCCGACGCGCTTGCGAGGCAGCGTATCAATTAACTGTTTGCCGAACTCGCTCTTGAAATGATCTTCGTTGATCTCGGTGGAAATATATCCGGGGCAAATCGCATTGACGTTAATGCCATATTTACCCCATTCAAGCGCCATTGACTTCGTCATATGGACAACGGCCGCTTTACTCATGCAATAGATACCAATTTGCGGTAGCACACGCAAACCAGCGACCGACGCGATATTGACGATTCTATGTTGCTTTTTTGGGTCGCCCTTATGACGCGCAATCATGCGCTTCGCTGCTTCCTGCGCCACGAAGAAAGCACCGCGTTGATTCGTGTCCATGACGTAGGCATAATCTTCGGGCGTCACATCCACCAAACGCTGCGTCGTCGAAACACCAGAATTATTAATCAGAATATCGATCGGACCGGCTTCCGTTTCGGCATGCGCAATGGCCGATTTGATGCTCGCGTAATCAGTGACATCCAGCGTGACCACGTGGGCTGCGCCGCCTTCCGCTTCGATCTCGGCGCGCAACTCTTTCAAGCGGTCAATGCGACGTGAAGCCAACACAACTTGCGCCCCCGCTTGGGCCAAAATTTTTGCAAATCTTGCACCAAGTCCGCTCGATGCACCCGTAACAAGCGCGATCTTTCCTTCAAAATTAACTTCAATACCCATCAGTTTCTCCGCCTCAAAAAATCGTTTAACTTCACACTGCCCTAAATAGCCATTATGATGACATAGCTATCACTACTAAGTTCATTACTTAAATTTAATTTACCGCAACAGTCTCGATAGGCGTGTTGTTTGATGCAGCAATACCAAGCATAATTTGGCGGCAATTGCTTCTCTTACCTATGTCGGAATACATAAAATTAGACGACTCCTGCTATGAAGCTGCTTGCGCAATGGTGGGGCACGACTTACCATACGAAAAATAAATAAGCACACTCGTTCGATAAATTTCTGAAAGCGACCCTACTCATGACTTCATCCGCACAAACTCTGATTGAACAATTTGGCCCTCGCGACGCGATGGAATTTGACGTCGTTGTAGTAGGCGCTGGCCCTGCGGGCTTGTCTGCGGCCATCAAATTAAAACAATTAGCCGCCGCTAGTGGGCGCGAAGTGTCAGTTTGTGTGTTGGAAAAAGGTGGCGAACCTGGCGCACATATTTTGTCTGGTGCAGTGATGGACCCGAAAGCGCTTACCGAGCTATTCCCCAATTGGAAAGAGCTAGGCGCACCATTAAACACCGAGGTAACAGAAGACCGCGTGCTGGTTTTGACGGAAACGAAAGCATTTAAAACGCCAAGTTGGTTGCTACCTGCCTGCTTTGAAAATCACGGCAATTACATCGTTTCGCTGGCCAATGTGACGCGTTGGCTGGGACAACAGGCCGAGGCCTTGGGCGTTGAAGTTTTCCCAGGATTTGCTGCCGCTGAAGTGCTCTACAACGACGATGGTTCTGTGCGTGGTGTTGCCACAGGCAATATGGGCGTGGACCGCCACGGCGAGGCCTCTGCGGCGTTTCAGCTCGGGATGGAACTGCACGCTAAGTACACTCTATTTGCCGAAGGCGCGCGCGGGCATTTGGGTAAGCAGGTCATGGCCAAATTTGACCTCAACAAAGGTAAAGACCCACAGTCTTACGGCATCGGCATTAAAGAGCTTTGGGAGATTGATCCCAAACAGCATAAGCAAGGTTTGGTTGTGCATACGACTGGCTGGCCAATGTTTGATCAATACAGCGGATCGTTTCTCTATCACTTAGAAAATAATCAAGTGGCCGTTGGCTATGTGGTTGGGCTCGCCTACGAAAATCCCTATATTTCACCGTATGAAGAATTCCAACGCTTCAAAACGCACCCAGCTATTCGCGGTTTTTTTGAAGGCGGCAAGCGCATTTCTTACGGCGCCAGAGCGATTACTGCAGGCGGTTTGCAATCTTTACCGAAACTCACCTTCCCTGGCGGCGCACTCATTGGTTGCGACGCTGGTTTCTTGAACATGAGTCGCATTAAAGGCAGCCACGCCGCAATCAAAACCGGTATGCTCGCAGCCGAAGCGGCCTTTGATGCACTCGGCGCGAACCGCCAACATGACGAACTTACGGCCTACACCACTGCGTTTGAAGCTTCTTGGTTGCATGAAGAGTTGCACACTGCGCGCAATGTGAAACCACTGTTAAAACGAGGTACCTACGGTTCACCATTGGTGTGGCTAGACCAAGTACTCTTACGTGGCAAAGCGCCGTGGACTTTACATCACTCAAAAGCAGACCACGAATGCCTGCGCCCTGCTGCCGACTTTGCTCCGATTACTTACCCAAAACCAGATGGCAAACTCACCTTCGATCGCCTTTCGTCGGTGTTTATTTCCAATACCAACCACGCAGAAGACCAACCGATTCATTTAACCTTAAAGGACGCCTCTATTCCCGTGGGCGTCAATCTAAGCAAATATGCCGGGCCAGAATCACGCTACTGCCCGGCGGGCGTGTATGAATTTGTGAAAACCGATGAGGGACAAGACCGACTGCAAATCAATGCACAGAACTGCGTGCACTGTAAAACCTGTGATATTAAAGACCCAACGCAAAACATCGTGTGGGTGACGCCAGAAGGCGGCGGCGGTCCGAATTACCCCAGCATGTAAAAACAAAACAGCCATTCGATTTGAGTGGCTTTTTTTATTTATTGCCCCGAGCAACACAAACGACAATTCAAAACGGGGTCTCCATTTAGATGTGTGACCGTGCTGGATTTACATGTTGACGCCGTTTTCTTTCGACATAGGTGCCAATAATGCGTTATCGGTGACATAGAATAAAGAAAATGAACTAGAACGTGCCGAAGGCGAGCGCCTGACCCTATACGCGAAACATATGAAAAATTTGAACCGAAAACATGGGCTGTGTAGAAGTATCAAAAAAAGCAAGAAATAAGCGAATTTAAGCCGCCAAACACCAATCAATTTTTATT
>JAIETO010000050.1 GCA_019745005.1 Burkholderiaceae bacterium | reverse complement strand
GTATCGGCATGTTGCTGGAGTTCGAGCAGGGCGAGGATAGACGCTTGCGGTGCGCGCATGTCGTGCGAGATAAAGCGTAAATTTTCGTCGCGGCGACGTTCAGCTTGGCGCATTTCTGATATGTCGGCGATGCTTAAAATCCAGCCGATTAGCTCACGTCGTGCCGAGTAGCAGGGCGCACTTTTGATCAGTAAGTCGCGCTCTAATTTGTCGGCGATTTCTATGCCTTCAGACAGCAGTTCTACGTGGTCTAAATCAATCAAATGCCACCAACTAAAACCCTGAATATTGGTGTGTGAAAGCGTCATGGGGTCGTTCATACCTGCAAACAAATACGGCAACATGGCGTCTTGCAATTGTGGCTGACCGATACTTTTGAAATACGCTTGCGCGGCGGGGTTGGCGAGGATGACCGTGCCTTCGACGCTGGTGACCAAGGTCGCATCAGGCAGGCTGCTTAAACTGTCACTTACAAATTGGCGCAAGTCACGAACGCGCCTTGCCGCAGCGTGCATAGCGGTAAAGCTGCGCTCTAATTTATCTTGCCAAGTGGGGCTTTTGCCCGCGCCCGCGATGGGGTTGTCGTTTTGCAGTTCAGGCAGCAGATGCGGCTCGCGATCGAGCAAAATAAATTCCGCCGCGAGGAACTTTAGCGCGGCTTCTAAACGCCGCCAACTCCATAGCGGATAGGCCAAACCAAGTGCCAACAAAGCGGCAGCGGGCGGAAACCAGATGCCAAATCGCAAGGCAAAGAAACACGCTAATGCAATGCTCAGGAATAAGCCCAGCGTGGTGAGCAGCGCATAGCGTGGCGACAGCAACAAATAACTGATCAAACAAAGACAGATGGCCAGAAGGCTGAAAAAAATCGTTTGCAGCGTGGAGGCAAAACCGACGTTGCGGCCATCCAGCAAGCTGGCCAAAATATTGGCGTTAATTTCTACACCGGAGAGCGCGCCATCTTCCGAAGAAACGGGCGTGGCATACGAATCTGCCATGCCCAGAGCCGTGGGGCCAACGATGACGTATTTATTTTTGAAAAAATTCGCTGGCACTTCGCCGCGCAGCACGGCCACATAGGGAACCGAGGTGAAATGGCCCGTGCCGCCGTAGTAGGGAATATGGAATTGGTAGTCACGCTGCCAAACGCCTGCGTGCGGCGTGACATTGATTGGACTATCTGTGTTTGTTTTTTCTGACGCCGCGCGCGCGCCAGGTAAAGCCCAATTCGCGTGTAAGTTCGCCGGTTGACCTGAAGCGTTTGCTGATAATTTTCTCCCCTGTTCCAGCAACGCCAGCGCAAAATGAGACCACCATTTGCCATGCATGCCTTCGCGCAAAAATACGCTACGTGCAACGCCGTCTTGATCCAGCTCAAGATGAATGTGCCCCAAACCGAGCGCGGCTGATTCGAATAGCAGTGCGGGTGGTGCCGGGCGTAAACCTAGCCCCGTATTCTCAACCACTAAAGGCAAGACCGTGCGACCATTTTTTTTTAGCGCGGCAGCTAATGCGAGATCACCTTGTTCTTGCGTGCCGCTTTGGTGGCGTTCACGTTCTTCAAACAAGATATCCATGCCAATGACCAGCGGTTGCGCGAGGTTTAGTTGCTCAATTAATTTGGCATGCAGGTCACGCGGCCAGGGCCATTTTCCTAGTTCGTTCAAGCTGTAATCATCAATCGCGACAATGATAATGTCGTCGCGCGCGGGTACGGCGTTGGCTTGCGTGAGCCTGTCGTAAATGATCTGGTCAACGGGTTTGAGGATTTGAAAGTAAATCAAGGCGGTGGTCAGTGCCGCTAAAAAGATCAGCAGGCTGCTCCACTCGCGCACGGCGTAACTTTGCGGCAGGAAGCCCGCTTGGGCCGCGTTCGTGCCATTGTCATGCCGCATAAAGACTTGTTGAATTCGCTTAAGCCAAGCTGCGAAAAATGTCATGCGCTGTTTCACCGTTAGACTGTTTAGCGAACTTAGAAATTACTTCGGACATTGCCGCTGCTAGACTCCACAGGGTCACCGTAAGCGTTGACCCAACGTGTGTGAAGTGTCAACTTCTGTGTGCCAGAAAAAGCACCAACGTAACCATCAGGATCGGTAGCACGTACGCGAATGTAATAGACACCGGCCGCTGGTCTTGCGATGCTTAATTCAGGCTGTGTGAGCTCTTGGTTGAGGAAGAGGTTGGTAAAAGCGGCGTCACGAGCAATTTGAATCAAAAAGCGTTGCCCAGGTTCACTCGGCCACGCAAAATTGAGTGTATTGCCGCCTGTGTCGGTGAGCGCGCCTAGGCTTTGTGGCGGCAATAACTGCAAGGTTTGCGCATCACCAAACGGGCCTTGGTCTGGGCGCCCATGCTTATCTGCGATGCTGGCGACGCGCCAAAAATATTGTCCGGGCTTGAGTTCGGCTAGATTGAAGCTGCCCCCTTGGATGGGAAATTGATCAAGCACGATATCTTTAAACGCCAAGTCGCGCGCGACTTGCAGGCGACTTGCTTGGGCTTGGCTTGCCTCTGTCCACACAAACTCCACACCATTGCCGCGATGTTTTTTCTTGGGCTGGACGCTAAAGGGCGGTTCTGGCCTTGCCTTTAGCTTAAACGCAGCGATTGTGGGTAAGCCTTCAAGCCCCATCTCGTCAATTGCGGTGGCGCGCAGAAAATAATCCTTGTCGTCCAGACCCTCAAATTTAAAGCGTCCATCTTTAGACAGTGCTTCTTGCAGAATATTTTGCGCCGCGCTGTCGGTACTAATTTGCATGCGATACCGCACCGCTCGGGGTGCCGGGATTACGGTGAATTGGCAGCTCGGTTTTTCTTGCAATTCAAACCCTGCTTGCAGTTGAGGTGGCGGTAAAAGTAAAGTTGCCTTGCCTATGCTTTTTGCGTCAACAATATTGCCATTCCCGCTGGACAGAATTAGCGCGTTTTTCTTAGCTTGCTTATTGAATCCCTTATCGACTCCCTTACCGACATCCTTGCTGACTGCGACGCTACCTTCCAGCACTTCATTCGCGACGCGCGCTGTCTGGCTAGTCGGCTTTGCATCTTCGTCGAGCGCCGTATTGGCGTCGCCCAATGCAACGCGGAAATGCGTGCCACGCACACCGGCAATGGCTAAGGGTGATGTGACTTCAAAGCGGCCTTTGTTATCGCTTAGTGGCGTGACCTTGGATTCAACGCGACCATCGAGCAAGCGGATTTCAGTGCGTGGACTTTGCGTGTATTTTTGTTTGCGCAACACCGCTAAAGCAACACGGGAATTGGAGGGGATTGATACACGCGATTGGTCAGCCAACGCGAGGCTTAAAAAGCCGTTTTTGCCGGTGCTGATTTGATCGCCTTCTTGCAGGGCATCACCTATTGCTAGTGGTCGCGCGTCGGTGGCTTTCTTGCTGACGGTGGCCTGCCCGGCTAGAGCGACCACGCGTGCCTCGCTTGCTTCATCGGGAAAATACTCAGCGGGAATCCGTATCAGGCTACCAACGGGAATTCTGCGGTCGTTACCAATTTTGTTCAATTTGCCAATCGCCGCCCAATTGTTGGGATTGCCAGTGAAGTAGTGGGCTAGCGTGATTAAGGTGTCGCCTTTGACGGCAAGGTAACGAATTTCTTGTGGGTTGACTTCAAATTTACCCGCGGGCGTGGCGGTTTCAATACTGTGTGCTGGTGCTGTGTAGTACAAGAAAAAGATCACCGCAATACCAACGGTGATAATGGGTTGACGTTGAAAGAGGCGATGCGCAATTTTGCTAGGGCACTGAAGCACGGCGCTGGATTGCATTTGGCGGAAAAGAATCATCGAAGCCTCACAAAAAACGAATGCAAAATTGGCGCACAAAACAGAGCAAGATATGCTTGCTCTGCCTGTAGTGAATCGTCAACCTCCCGAAGACACAGGCGTTTTACTCAGCGATCACTTGTTCGAGCCGATACCCGTAGCTATACACAGGTGCAAGGCGGTAGCCGTTTTCTGGGCGCAATTCTAGCTTACTTCTGACACGCGAAATATGCGTGTCCATAGTACGAGAGGGGATATCAATATCGCGCGACCAAACGGCTTCAAGAATGTAGGCGCGTGACAAGGGGCGACCAAGATTGCGGAACAACAGCAGCGCCAAATCAAACTCTTTTTGCGTCATCTCGATGGGGGCATCGTGCAAGCTGACACGGGCAGCACGCGTTTCAAATTTGTATGGCCCGTGTTGCTCGATTTCTGGCGTGGTTTGCGTTGGGTAGGCGCGTCGGAGTAAGGCTTGCACCCGTGCGACTAATTCACCGCGCCGTATTGGCTTGATCATATAGTCATCGGCACCAGCGGCTAGGCCTTCAACGATGTCTTCCTCGCCCGAGCGACTGGTCATAAACAGTACGGGAATCGTGGTTGAAAGCTTCTCGCGCACCCACTGCAAGACTTCCTTGCCGCTCAAGTCAGGCACTTGCCAATCCAAGATCAACATGTCGTAACTCTCGCACCGAAGTTGATGCAGCATCTCTTTGCCGCTTGTGAACGGATGGCAAGTGTGCCCCGAGGCATCTAAAATCGTGCAGGCGAGTTCAAGCAAGTTACTGTCGTCGTCAAGAATGGCAATTCGCATAGGCCTAGTCCGCAGGTGAAGATTAAAAAACAGTTTTTGTGTCGTTTTGTTGTGCGTTTATCCGCGTAATTCGACGTCGGGCAAGACGACGTTGATATCCAATACTTCCAAATTACCTTGCGGGTTCAAAGAAACACGAATGTCGTCCGGATTCACTTTAGTGTATTTCGAAATCACGGCGATCAATTCTTCCCGTAAGGCTGGCAGGAAATCGTAGCCTTCGCGGTTGGTTCGCTCACGCGCAATGATAATTTGCAGGCGTTCCTTCGCAGCATTGGCACTCTTTGGCTCTTTTTTAAATAAGAAATCAAGCAAAGCCATTTCACTTGCCTCCGAAAATACGCTGCAACAGGCCAGGTTTTTCGTAAGTGACGAAACGCAATGGACGGTCCTCGCCTAAAAACCGGCCGACCACATCCTCATACGCATCAGAAACATCACTTCCCTTCATGTGTATGGCTGGATTACCGTTGTTAGACGCTTGCAACACGTCTTCAGATTCAGGAATCACACCTATCAGTGGAATGCGCAAAATTTCTTGTACGTCGGTGTACGAGAGCATTTCACCCGCTTCCACCCGCTTTGGTGAGTAACGGGTCACCAGTAGATGTTCTTTCACTGGCTCACCGCCCGCTTGGGCGCGCTTGGACTTTGCTTGAATGATGCCGAGTATGCGGTCTGAATCACGCACCGACGAGACTTCAGGGTTGGTAACCACGATGGCTTCATCGGCAAATGTCAATGCCATCACGGCGCCGCGCTCAATACCGGCGGGCGAATCGCAGACGATGTATTCAAAATCCATTTTGATTAAGTCGTTCAGCACGCGTTCAACGCCTTCTTCGGTCAGCGCGTCTTTGTCGCGCGTTTGTGACGCGGGCAAAATAAACAAATTGTCGCAATGCTTATCTTTGATCAAGGCTTGGTTGAGCGTTGCTTCACCGCTGATCACATTGACCAAGTCGTACACCACGCGCCGCTCACAACCCATAATTAGATCTAGATTACGCAGACCAACGTCGAAATCCAACACCGCAGTTTTATGGCCGCGCAATGCCAAGCCTGATGAAAAACTCGCGCTCGATGTAGTTTTCCCGACACCACCCTTGCCGGACGTCACAACAATAATTCTTGCCACAAAAAAACTCCTTCAATCGTGTCCAACAAAAATAAACAATAATTGCAAAAAAATGATTTAAATAATTTTTATCTTAACCCACAGATTTGATGGATGATACTTCAATACTGTCGCCAATTAGCTTGATTTGAACGGGATGTTGCGCTGGCATGCTCGGAAATCCATTTTCAAATGTGCGGTAAATGCCTGCGATGGAGACGAGTTCCGGTTCCATAAGTAAGGCGTAAATTCTTGCGTTAGTATTGCCGCTTGCACCCGCCAAAGCGCGTCCGCGCAAGGGTGCATAAATGTGAATGCTGCCATCGGCAATCACTTCTGCGCCGTTGTTGACGGCCGCTGTGATGATCAAGTCGCAGCCGCGTGCATAAATTCGCTGACCAGCACGTACGGGCGTGTCGACAACCATGGCCGGTACACCTGTATTCACTGTGGCGGTTGGCATTGGGGCGGGCGAGACTGCTTGTGATGATTTTGCGTTTGTCTGTGCGGCGGCGCTATCGTTAACAGGCACTTGGCCAGGTGTCGTGTGTGCAGAAACGTTTGGCGCGGCAGGTGTTACATCGGGCCTTGCCTTGCCAACGACATCGATACTGAGGCCGTAGGAACGGATTAAGGCATGTGTTGATTCAGGCGCGTTGCGCACGGCGACGGCGTTGAGCCCAAAAGATTTCAGTAAAGCAATCAGTTCTGGCCAAGCGATGTCTTGATCCGCGATGGATTCAATATCCAAGACAGCGAATTCATCTTCAAAAAAATCGGGCGTACCCGCCGTCATTTTCTGTAATGCTGCTTTCAGCACGTCGAGTGAGGCGTCATGTAAATTGACAGCAACGGCAACCACCGTAGCAATTTTGATTTCTATGGGTTTGCGTGCTGAGGTGTTTTGCATAGTTGACGATAAACTGGGCTGGGGCTGTCACGGCATTTTTGTTAAAAAGTGTAAATTTAAGCCGGTATGAAGCCGCATCGTACCAAGTGGCAAGCATTAATGCAAAAGAAAGCGCAAATGTTTTTACTTCCGCTTGCATACTGAGTTGTTTTCCTTGTCGTGATGGGTGTTTTCGCTGGTATTCGAGCCGCGTTTCAAGGTATTTATTTTCTCTGATACAACAGAATTCGACTTTACTAACCACTGCGTGAAAATTGCGGTGTAAGATCAGAAACGGAGTCAAATTTGCGCTGAATACGCGGTGCAGCCTGTGCTGCATTGCAAAAGACGGTTTCTGTTATGGTAGTGCAAGGCTTTCCCCGATTTTTGTTCAATTAAGAAAAACTGGAGACGAACATGACATTCAAAACAAAATCCCTCATCAGCGCATTGGCATTAGCTTGGTCTTTCTCTGCGACGGCAGCGGAGCCAATCAAAGTGGGCGTTTCTGGCCCGTTCACTGGCGGCTCATCATCAATGGGCGTTAGTATGCGCGACGGCGTGAAACTCGCCGTTGCTGAGATCAACAAAGCGGGCGGCGTGCTTGGTCGCCAATTGCTCTTGGTCGAGCGCGATGACGAAGCTAAAAATGAGCGTGGCGTGCAAATTGCCCAAGAACTCATTAATAAAGAAAAAGTTGTTGCAACGGTGGGGTACATCAATACGGGTGTGGCTTTGGCTTCGCAGCGTTTTTATCAAGAAGCAAAAATCCCCGTCATGAATAACGTTGCAACCGGCACATTGGTCACGCAACAATTCAAAGATCAGCCGGAAAATTACATCTTCCGCAACGCTGCGCATGACAGCATTCAGGCACCGATGATTGTCGAAGAAGCGATCACTCGCCGTGGTTACAAAAAAGTCGCGATTTTGGCTGACTCCACTAACTATGGACAATTAGGTCGCGCAGACTTGGAAAAAGCCTTGGATTTAAAAGGCGTTAAACCAGTTGCAGTTGAAAAATTCAACATCAAAGACGTTGATATGACGGCGCAACTGTTAAAGGCCAAAGAGGCGGGTGCCGAGGCGATTTTGACTTACGGCATAGGCCCAGAATTGGCGCAAATTGCGAACGGAATGACCAAGCTCGGCTGGAAAGTGCCCATGATAGGTAGCTGGACATTATCGATGGCTAACTTTATCGATAATGCTGGCCCTGGTGGAGAAGGTGCGCGTATGCCACAAACCTTCATACAAGAGCCCACCACGCCGAAGCGTCAATCGTTCATCATTTCCTACCTGAAAACCTTTAATCCAAAAAATGCCCGCATCGATTCGCCAGTCTCTGCTGCGCAGGGATATGATTCGATTTACTTGTTGGCTGCGGCAATTAAGCAGGCCAATTCCACCGAAGGGCCAAAAATTAAGGCAGCGCTGGAAGATTTGAAGGCACCAGTGGATGGCGTGGTGACGACTTATAACAAGCCTTTTTCAGCAACCGACCATGAGGCAATCACAGCAAATATTCCAGTTTTCGGCGAAGTTAAAGGCCAGCGTGTTGTGTATGCCTATACAGACGACTTCAAAAAAGCCTCTGAAGTTCGCGTAAAAGACCCTAATGCAAAAGGCGCACTAGCACCGAAGAAGTAATCCTAGAGATAAAGACTTTGCACCGCCCCAACCACCTCGGTTGCGGCGGTGTTTTTAGTTGTGTGAAGTATTGAATTTCGGTGTAGATGTTCTCGAAAGTTGGTCGTCGTCCGTAATCCAATTCCAAGTAAAAAATCGTTATCGGACTTGGTTGGAAAATGGAGTAAGCACTTAATCTCAAGCAGGGACTTAGTATGGAAATTTTATTGCAACTTATCTATAGCGGTATCGCTTTAGGAATGATTTACGCTGTCATCGCCTTCGGTTATCAACTGACGTTTGCGACTTCGGATACGTTGAACTTTGGCCAAGGCGATGCACTGATGCTGGGTGCAATGGTTGGTTTGACCTTGGTAAATATGGGCGTGAACTACTGGTTGATGTTACCGCTAGTGATCGTTTTCGGCATGCTGCAAGGTAGCTTTGTCGAGCGCATTGGTGTGCGCCCTGCGATCAAAATCAAAAGCGAATTTGGCTGGATTATGTCCACCATCGCGCTAGGTATTATTTTCAAAAATGTCGCTGAGAATGTGTGGGGACGAGACGATTTGAAATTTCCGTCGCCCTTGCCTGAATCACCTTTGAAGTTTTTAGGCGCAAACGTCTTGCCCATGGAATTGCTGGTGGTTGCTGGGGCGGTATTGATGATGCTCAGCGTTGAATTTTTCAACCGCAAAACAATTTATGGCAAAGCCGTGGTTGCGACATTTAATGATCGTGATGCGGCAAAACTGATGGGCATAAACACCGCGTTAGTGATTACTTTTTCATATGCGCTTTCTTCAGCCACTGCGGCCTTTGCTGGTGCTTTGATTGCGCCACTCACGTTGACAGGCGCAACGATGGGCGCCGTACTGGGTTTAAAAGCCTTCGCCGTGGCGATTATCGGTGGCTTGACCAGCGGCATGGGCATTATTGTAGGCGGCATCATTCTCGGTATTGCGGAGACAACCACAGGCTTCTACATCTCAACGGGTTATAAAGACGTGCCAGGCTTGGTGTTGTTGTTACTCGTGCTTGCAGTGAAACCCGCCGGCTTGTTCGGTAAATCAGCGATTAAAAAGGTTTGAGATGAAACAAAAA
This sequence comes from Burkholderiaceae bacterium, assembly GCA_019745005.1. Lineage (GTDB taxonomy): Bacteria > Pseudomonadota > Gammaproteobacteria > Burkholderiales > Burkholderiaceae_D > Undibacterium. The sequence continues at coordinate 686 of JAIETO010000050.1, read as the reverse complement.
TCGTTCATCAGCGCGTGTGCTTTGCTCTTAGGTTTGGCGATACTGCCATTGGCGGTGCACAACCCGTATTACATCCATTTGGTCGAAACCATCATGATCTATGCGATCTTGCTGTTCGGCTTAGATATTGTGGTGGGCTACACGGGGCAGGTTTCCTTAGGTCATGCGGGATTGTTTGGGATTGGCTCTTACACGGCTGGTGTGTTGTTCTTGAAATTTGGCGCGCCACTGTGGATCATTATTCCTGCCAGTATTGGCGTGACAGCGTTTTTTGGTGCTGTGCTTGCCTTGCCTGCTTTGCGCGTCACCGGCCCTTATCTGGCGATGGTAACTTTGGCATTTGGCACCATCATTGGCATCTTGATTAATGAAATGACCTTTCTGACTGAAGGTCCGTTGGGTATCACGATCCCTAAGCCAGATCTGTTCGGGCATAAATTAAACAAGCAGGAATTTTATTGGCTACTGCTGGCCTTCCTCGGCATGTCTTTACTAGTCGTTGACAGAATGTTGAAGTCGCATATAGGCAGGGCGTTTGAGGCCTTACGGGGCAGTCCAGTCGCATCGGATTGTATGGGTGTTTCGGTGTATCGCTACAAAGTGTTCGCGTTTGTGATTAGCGCTGGCTTGGCGGGTTTGGCTGGTTGTATGTATGCCTATTCTGAGCAATACATCTCGCCCAACAC
>JAIETO010000216.1 GCA_019745005.1 Burkholderiaceae bacterium | reverse complement strand
GGCGAATTGGTGAACTTGATTACGGCGCAGCGCGTTTATCAAGCGAACGCGCAAACCATTAAGACACAGGATCAAGTTTTGCAAACGCTCGTGAATTTACGTTAATGCTTTTTAATTTCGAATTTGTTTTTCGCGCCTGTTTATCTGTGAGGAATCTGCTTTGGATCGTTTAGTCTACACAGCAATGACGGGTGCGAAACACATCCTCGAACAGCAGGCAACGACGGCACACAACGTTGCAAATGCGACGACGACTGGCTTTCGCGCCCAACTCGATTCTTTTCGTGCTGTGCCAGTCATTGGCGGGACATTGCCAACGCGGGCGTTTGTTGTCGATGCCACAGTGGGATCTGACTTTACAACGGGGCCTTTACAAACCACGGGACGTGATCTCGACGTGGCGGTTGAAGGGAAGGGTTGGCTGGTTGTGCAGAAGAACGATGGTTCTGAAGGTTTCACACGTAACGGTAGCTTTAAAGTCAGCGAAAACGGGGCATTACAATCTTTAAGCGGACTCAACATCGTCGGCGAAGGCGGGCCGATTACGATACCGCCAGAAGTCACCATCACCATTGGCAAAGACGGCACGATTTCAACGGTGCCCAATACGGGCAACCCTAACCCCGTGCAGATCATTGGGCGACTCAAGTTGGTCAACCCTGCAGAAACAAATTTGATCCGCGGCGACGACGGGCTTTTTAAAACCAAAGATGGTCAGCCAGTGGATGCGGACCCAGCAGTCACTGTTGTGAGTGGCACGCTAGAGGGAAGCAATGTCAGCCCGGTCGACGGCCTCGTCACCATGATTAATCTGGCACGACAGTTCGAGTTACAAATGAAATTGCTGACCGATGCCGAGAGCAATGAAACAAAAGCCAGTCAGATTCTGAATTTAAATGGATAAGCGTAGCGCCATAATGGTCGTAGCGAAATTGTCCCCGCGCATCACCAGGAGAAGAAAATGATACGTTCACTTTGGATTGCCAAAACCGGCCTCGACGCCCAACAAACGCACATTGATGTGATAGCGAATAACCTTGCTAACGTCAGTACGACGGGCTTTAAGCGGTCGCGCGCGGTTTTTGAAGATTTGCTGTATCAGAATATTCGCCAACCTGGGGGGCAAAGTTCACAGCAGACGCAATTGCCTTCGGGCTTACAACTGGGTACGGGTGTAAGACCGGTCGCCACGGAACGAATTTTTACCCAAGGGAATTTACAGCAGACGGGCAATAGCAAAGACTTGGCGATCAACGGGCAAGGTTTTTTCCAAGTGTTATTACCCGATGGGTCGACAAGCTATACGCGCGACGGCTCGTTTCAAGTGGATAACCAAGGTCAGTTAGTGACATCGAGTGGTTACGTTATTCAACCAGCGATCACTATTCCGGCCAACGCGCAGTCAATCACTGTGGGACGCGACGGCACCGTGTCGGTGACGCAGCAAGGTACCGCAGCACCGATTCAGGTCGGAAGCATTCAATTGTCAACCTTCATTAATCCGACTGGTTTGCAGGCGTTGGGTGAGAACTTGTATGCAGAGACTGCGTCCTCCGGTACAGCTAGCAACAACACACCCGGCACCAATGGGGCGGGATTGTTAACTCAGGGTTATGTGGAAACCTCAAACGTGAACGTGGCGGAAGAATTGGTGAATATGATTCAAACGCAAAGAGCGTACGAGATCAACAGCAAGGTCATCACCACTTCTGATCAAATGCTGCAGCGGCTCGCGCAGCTTTAAACGCCTATTTTAGGTACTGGTTAATGTATTTATATGAAGTGCTTTTAAATAAAGCGCAATATGCCATGTTTTTTAATATACCCCCACATTTTTTATTTTTCAGCGAGAAATTACGATGAAAATGAAATGGATTTTTGCCGGAATTGTTAGCATCAGCGTGGTTGGCTGTGCCGTTACGCCTTCTGCCATTGTTCAGCAGCCGCGCACCGCTCTTCCGCAGACCGCGAAGTATCAACGCGAACCAAATGGCGCGATTTTTCAAGCGGCGACTTACCGACCGTTACTCGAAGATGCGCGCGCTCGCCAGGTTGGTGACTTGTTGACTATCACCATTAGCGAACGTACTTCGGCGGCAAAAAATGCGGCATCTTCAGGCAGCAAATCCGGTGCAGCTTCATTTACCGCGCCCAATTTCTTAGGCTTGCCCGCTTCAACCTTGGCAAAGACTTCGGTTTCGACCACGACGACCAATTCATTTGATGAAAAAGGTGCTGCTGCGGCGAGCAATAGTTTCACGGGCACGATGGCTGTCACAGTGGTTGAGGTTCTCGCAAACGGCAATTTATTAGTCAGTGGCGAAAAGCAAATCGCCTTTGATAAAGGGGCTGAATTTGTGCGCTTCTCCGGCGTGGTGAATCCGACCACGATCGCAAACGGCAACACAGTGCCATCAACCCAAGTTGCCGACGCGCGATTTGAATACCGATCCACCACGCACGTTGATCTGGCAGAGGCGAATTCGATCTTGACACGCTTCTTTTTAAGCTTCTTGCCCTTGTAGTGTCTTCGGATAAAAGCATATGAACATAAGTTACCAACAATTTAAGGCGTGCGCAACGATCACCTTGGTGTGGATGCTGCTCGTGTCGTTGGCGATGCCGGGGGCAGTGCATGCTGAACGACTAAAGGATCTCGCGGGCATTCAAGGCGTGCGGCAAAATCAATTGTTGGGTTACGGCTTAGTGGTTGGGTTGGATGGCACAGGTGATCAAACCACGCAAACGCCATTCACCGTGCAAAGTATTATCAACATGATGCAGCAGCTCGGGATTGCCATACCAGTAGGTACGAGCCTGCAATTGAAAAACGTGGCGGCAGTCATTGTGACATCGTCGTTGCCACCATTTGCCCAACCTGGCCAAACTTTGGACGTCACGGTGTCATCCTTGGGCAATGCAAAAAGTTTGCGTGGTGGAACATTGTTGATGACGCCACTAAAAGGTGCCGACAATCAAATTTACGCGCTTGCTCAGGGCAATGTATTGGTCGGTGGCGCAGGCGCATCAGCCAATGGTAGCAAGGCACAAATAAATCACTTGGACGTGGGGCGTATCTCCGCAGGTGCAACTGTTGAACGTGCGGTTCCCACCCAGTTAGGGCAAGGTAATACGATACAACTTGAGCTAAACACGGCGGATTTTTCTACGGCCAGCAAAGTGGTTGAGGCAATTAATAAACGCTTTGGGGAGAACACCGCAGCCGCCGTTGATGGTCGTGTGATTCAAGTCAAAGCGCCAAATGCCAACGATCAACGCGTGTCATTTTTAGCTGCGCTTGAAAATATCGATGTGTCGCCCGCCCAATCTTCCGCAAAAGTTATTTTGAATGCGCGGACGGGTTCGATTGTGATGAATCAAGCTGTTACCTTGGAATCTTGCGCGATTGCCCATGGCAATTTATCTGTTGTGATTAACACTGAAAACGCCGTTAGCCAACCCAACGCTTTGGCTGCAGGGCAGACGACAGGCACGGCCAATTCGACGATTTCAATTAATAAAGAAGCGGGTCAATTGGTTGTGCTAAAAGCGGGCGTCTCGCTCACCGAAGTGGTCAAGGCACTGAATGCGATTGGTGCCACACCGCAGGACTTATTGGTCATCCTTCAGGCAATGAAATCGGCTGGCGCTTTACGGGCTGATCTGGAAATTATCTAAGGAACTACGATGATAGAACGTCCAGATTTTTCAGACCGGTCCGCTTTCGATACACGTGGGTTGGATAACCTAAAACAATCTGCCAAAAACAACTCTCCCGAAGCCTTGAAGTCGGCCGCGCAGGAGTTCGAGGCGCTGTTCATGAATATGATGCTCAAGTCGATGCGGCAAGCTGGCACGCAAGATGGTCCATTCGATAGCGAGCAAAGTAAGCTCTTCACATCAATGCTCGATCAACAGTTGACCAAAAATTTATCTAAGCGGGGTCTCGGCTTAGCAGATGCGTTAGTGCGTCAGCTTTCCAACAATGCGGGAAATCAGATTATCGATCAAGCGACTAACGCCAAGCCTAGTTTTGGTAGCCAACGAGGCATTGACGCCTACTTGAACGGCCTTCATCTCGAACCAAATAAAGTTGCTGAGTTTAAGCCGTCAACCTCAACTTCGAGCCACGTTCGTCAATTTGAAAACAAACTCAGTGTGCATGCTGAACAGGCAAGTATCGAAACTGGTATCCCAGCAAAATTTTTGTTGGGGCAAGCCGCTCTCGAAAGTGGATGGGGCAAGCATGAAATAAAAACGCTAGACGGATCAACGAGTCACAACGTTTTTGGCATTAAGGCATCGAAAAACTGGAAAGGCAAAACTGTAGAGGCAGTGACAACTGAATACGTAAATGGCGTGGCCCAACAACGGGTCGAAAAATTCCGCGCGTATGATTCCTATGCTGCAGCATTTAAAGATTACGCGACTTTAATTACCAAGAACCCACGTTATCAAAACGTCGTTGCTAACGCTGGCGATGCATCAAGCTTTGCACAGGGCTTGCAACGTGCAGGTTATGCAACTGATCCGCAATATGCGAATAAGCTCACAAAAATTATTAAACATTCACTATCTGCCTGATAAAGAGGTGCGATTAAAGTTTTTTGCGAAGCTCCCGTTAATGAAGTAAGTAGTAATGGGTTAAAGCGATTTTTTTAGTGAATAGGTTCAAAGATGGCCAATATTTTAGGCATAGGGCAAAGTGCATTAGCAGCCGCGCAGCTAGGTATTGCCACAACTGGACATAACATCGCCAATGCGTCTACCCCAGGTTATAACAGGCAAGAGTTACTGCAAACGGCCGCTGCTGCGCAAAATTTTGGCGGCTCGTTTGTTGGGCAGGGCGTTGAAGTTGGCCAAATCCGACGCGTGTATAACGAGTTCTTAAATCAACAAGTTAATCTCACGCAGTCGACCAAAAATTTCACTGATTCCTATGCGTCGCAGATCCGGCAAATCAATAATCTTGTTGCCGATTCAACGACCGGCGTGTCGCCTGCACTGCAAGAGTTTTTTAAGTCGATTCAGAATTTATCGTCCAGCCCAAACGGCACTGCTGGCGCGGCGGCGCGGCAGTCAGTGTTGTCATCCGCTGAAAGTTTGACCTCTCGGATTCAAGGCTTGCAGAGCCGTTTAGACCAAATTCGCGAAGACGTTGGCAATCAAATTCAGAACTCTGTGACCTCCATCAACAGTTTTGCGGGGCAGATTTCGCAGCTTAATGATGCAATCGAAAAGGCTTCGAGTGTTTCAACAGGCGCACCGAATGATCTTTTAGATCAACGAGATAAAGTGATTACTGAGTTAAGCAAGCTAACCAATGTGTCAGTTGTTCCTCAAGGCACAACGTTTAACGTTTTTATTGGCTCTGGACAGCCACTGGTGCTGGGTACGACGGTCAATAAGCTACAAGCAACCTCATCGTTGACTGATCCAAACCGAATTGAGGTCTCCTATGAAAACAATGGCGCACTCATTCAATTGCCAGAAAACGGTTTAACGGGCGGCTCTCTGGGTGGCTTATTCAGTTTCCGTGCGAATACCTTGGATGTAGCACAAAATTCGATTGGACGTGTCGCAATTGGCTTGGCAGTCAACATCAATGAACAGCATCGATTGGGACAGGATTTAAACGGGCAGCAGGGCGGTAATTTGTTTTCTGTCGGCTCGCCGGTTTCTTTGCCAAGCGGTGCGAATACGACGACGGCAAATATTTCTGCGTCGATTACCGATGCCGGTGCGTTAACAACGAGTGACTATCGAGTTCAGTTCATTGCTGGAAATTACAAAATTACACGGCTTTCAGATGGAGTCAGCCAAACGACGGGGACCTTGCCCATTGTGGTGGATGGCGTATCGTTTAACTCTGCACCACCGCCAGCAGCGGCAACGCCAGCGAATGGCGATGAGTTTTTAGTGAAGCCAACAGCGAATGGTGCGAGTAGTTTTCGCGTTGCAATTCAAGATACATCCCGACTTGCCGCCGGTGCACCCTTGACGGCAAACGCCCCGACAACAAATACGGGAAGTGGAAAAATTTCTTCGGGCTCGGTTGATTCTTTGGTTGCCAGTTCCAGTAATTCGACCACGGCAACAATTAGTGCCACCACTTTAGACGATAATTTTTCGACCGCGACAACGAGCTTACCAATAACCTTAAGTTTTGCGTCGCCAGCAAACACGCTTTCAGGTTTCCCGGCGGGTTCGCCAGTGACGGTGAAGGTCGGTAATGTCACCACTGTTTATCCTGCACCGGTTACCACCGTGCCTTACACAAGTGGCGCAACGATTAATGTTGGGGGCGTGAATTTTAAGATTCAAAATTCTACTGCTGCACCCGCCAATGGCGATACTTTTACGTTGTCAGCCGCTTTGCCCGTTGCCAATACGCGCCTTACTTATAGCAGCGCCACGAATACTTTGTCGGGTTTTCCTGCGACGGCAAATGTCACTGTAACTAATGGCTCGACGTCGACTACCTATCCAGCGGGAACGCCTGTACCTTTTACGGCTGGTTCCACCGTGAGTTTTCAAGGTCTGAGTTTTGTGGTGTCGGGTGTGCCGAATAATGCAGATGTTTTTAATATTGGGCAGAATCCAAGTGGCACGGGAGATAACCGTAATGCCTTGTTACTCTCTAGTGTTCAAAGTAAGAACACCTTAGTGGGTAGTTCAACAAGTTTTCAAGGTGCTTATGGGCAATTCGTGAGCTTGGTTGGCAATAAGGCGCACGAGCTTGAGGTAACCAGCGCGGCGGAAAATCAATTGTTGACGCAGGCGGTACAAGCACAACAGTCTGAATCTGGCGTGAATTTGGATGAAGAGGCTGCAAATCTTTTGCGTTACCAGCAAGCGTATCAAGCGGCAGGCAAGTTGCTTCAAATTTCTAGTCAGTTATTTGATTCTTTGCTTGCATTAGGAAGGTAGGTACATGAGATGACTTTGCGAATTAGTACCAACACGATTTACGAATCAGGCGCAGCGAGAATTAGTGAACTACAGGTTGGTTTAAATCGAACCCAACAGCAAATCGCCTCAGGCCGGAAAACCTTAACGCCGGCTGATGACCCCATTGGCTCGGCACGTGCGCTGATTATTTCTCAAGCCGATGCAGTGAATGATCAGTATGCGGTTAATCGTGGTAATGCCAGAAACACGCTAAGTTTAGCGGAGGGTGTTTTAGGTGAAGTAACGACGACTTTGCAGAATGTGAAAACCTTAATCGTGAGCGCAGGTAGTGGCGTGTTGACCGACGTTGAGCGCGGCTATATTGCTAACGAGCTGCAAGGCAATTTAGATCAAATTTTAGCGCTCGCGAATTCAAAAGACGGTACAGAAAATTTTCTTTTTTCAGGTTTTAACTCCACGACTGCACCGTATACAAAAACCCAAGGTGGGGCTGCATACAATGGTGACCAAGGTCAGCGTTTCTTACAAGTTGACACAGCGAGGCAATTACCACTTACGCAGCCCGGTCCTGCTATTTTCGAGAATATTCGCACCTCGACTGGGCAGTTTAATGTTGTTGCAAACCCGTCGAACAATGGTCAAGCAGTGGTCGCCGCAACGATCAATGCTGCAACTGCGGCGAATTTGACAGGCAATAATTACGAGGTTAATTTTGACGCCACGGGTAGCAATTTCACGGTCACTAACCGCACGACGGGTGCCGTTGTTGTGCCGAGCACAGTCTATACGAACCCTCAAGCGCTGACGTTTGATGGCATCGATTTGACAATCACAAATACGCCCGGTCCACCAGGACCTAATGCGCGTTTTTCGATCCAACCGGGAAATCAGTCTATCTTTGAAACGCTGACTGATTTAATCAATACGCTCAGAACGCCAGCCAATAATGCTGCCGCAAAACTAGATTTAACCGCTGGTCTCAACCAAGCGAACAATAATTTGGATAAATCGCTGAGCAATGTGCTTACGGCGCGCACCAATTTGGGCACGAGTTTGAAAGAGATTGATGCCTTAGACACTGCAGGCGAAGGTACTGGGATTAATTTCAAACAAGAACTTTCAGAACTGCAAGGTATCGATTATGCAAAGGCGATTACCGAACTAAATCAGCAACAAACGACCTTGCAGGCAGCGCAACAGTCGTTCGCGAAAACGACTTCGCTTTCACTTTTCAATTACATTAATTGAGATGATTTTTTAGTGTAGATGTGCATTTTGTAAACGGCTGTTCGCTACTTGAAAATAAAAAAAGACGCCGAGGCGTCTTTTTTTATGAGAGTCAAACTTCCTTATTGGATTTTTGCTTTCTTCATCAGCGCTTGCTGATAGGCTTGTAATTTACGTTGTTGCAAGCCGTCGACGATTTGTTGTTTTACTTCTTCAATCGCAGGGAATTTTGATGGGCGCACATCGTCAAGTTTGATTACGTGGTAACCAAATTCTGTCTTAACAGGTGTTTCAGTGAATTGTCCTTTTTGAAGAGCGACTAAGGCATTTGAAAAATCTGGCACGAAGGTCGCGGGAGACGCCCAATCAAGATCGCCACCTTTTGTTGCTGAGCCAGGATCTTTAGATTGCTTTGCCAATTCTTCAAATTTAGCGCCAGCCTTTAATTTTGAAATAATGGCTTTCGCTTCGTCTTCTTTCTCTACCAAAATGTGAAAGGCGTGATATTCCTTGTCACCAGCTTGTGCTTTTGCTTTGTCGTATTCTGTTTTGATATCTGCTTCGCTGATTGGATTCTTATTCGCGTATTCACGCATCAGATTTTGAATCAAAATTTGCTGGCGGGCTAATTCCAACTGCGTTTTTACCTCTGGATTTGTTCCCAAACCGGCTTTTTCTGCTTCTTGCGTGAGCACTTCGATGCTGATCAAGCGATCTTTAATGCTAGCGCGAAGCTGTGGCGTATCTTGTTGACCTTGTGCTTTCGCTTGTTTGACCAAGGCTTCCAACTTCGATGCTGGGATTGGTTTAGTGTTAACGACAGCTAAGTTTTGTGCCATGACAGGAATTGCTGCTGTGGCGAGAAGTGCTACCAGCAAATGTGCGGGTTTAAAAGTCATCATCTGTTCCTAAAGTTACATGAAAATAAAAACGAATAGTCTAGGTCGGTATCTCTGACGGAGCTAATGCAATTATCGCAAGTGCATGTATTTCCGTATGCATCATATCGCCAACGGCATCATACACTAGTCGATGACGCGTGAGCCGATTTAATGTTTCAAATTGTTTAGACACTATTTTGACCGAAAAATGGCCTCCGCCAGAGGCGGCACCAGCATGGCCTGCATGCTTCGCAGAGTCATCTTCGATCTGACAACTTATTGGCCGAAAAGTTTCTTCAAGGCGAAGTTGGATTTTTTCGATACGTGCGTTCATGTTGGCTCTTCAATATATTTTGCAAGCGCAATTCCTTGCGCCACAATAAAAATCGGGATCAGTGCAAGTGAGTAGAGCTTATAGCTGACCCACGCGCTCTGACTAAAATTGAAGGCCACGTAAAGATTGAGTCCACCCATCAGCAAAAAATACCCTATCCAAGCAAGGCTGAGCTTTCCCCAAACCGGTTCTGGTAGTTGAATTTGTGAACTCATCGCAGTCTTAATCAAATTTTTCCTGAAGATGAATTGCCCAAGAATGAAGGCCGCAGCGTAACACCAGGAAATCACCGTGGGCTTCCATTTGATAAACGTGTCACTATGAAAATAAATGGTAGCACTACCAAAGCCAACAATGACGATAAACGAAATCCAAAGCATTGCTTCGATTTTTTTTCGCGTAAAAATCAGGAAGCTAATTTGCAACAATGCGGCAATGATGGCCAGCGCTGTCGCCAATAAAATGGGCCCTTGTTCAAGGCTCACTTGGTGTCCGGAAATAAAATCAGAGAGAAACTGATTGGCGAGCTTTTGCGCTAATTCGTTGTGACTCTCGCCCAATTTGTAGGCGATGAAGAAAAGAATGACGGGAAAAATATCAAACAAAAATTTCATAATTTACATGTTGTATGAGGCATTTTTAAGATCGGCACGATTTTTTTATGCGAGCTAGGCAAGCTTGCAATAAAC
>JAIETO010000308.1 GCA_019745005.1 Burkholderiaceae bacterium | reverse complement strand
GCGTCTTTTGCCGCGAGAACAGTTTCTGTGGCTTCTTCGCCAATTTTCTTCAAAATAGCATCATCGCCTTTTGTAAATAATTTGGCGACGTAAGACAGTTGCGCATCACCGCCATTGCTCGGTTTGCGCGCTTCAATGACTGCCGACAAGCGCAGCAAGATGTCATTCGCATCGAATTCTTTGATATTTTGTTGACTCATAAATGCGTCGAATCGAGATCATCGACGATGGGGTCAGCGGTGACCCAATCACCGTCGTTTAACGAGCCATCGAACTTTTGGAAGAAGCAAGAATGCCGCCCTGTATGGCAGGCGATGCCGCCCACTTGCTCGATCTTCAGCAGCACCACATCTTCATCACAATCTAAGCGCATTTCCAACACTTTTTGAAAATGCCCTGACTCTTCGCCTTTATGCCATAATTTTTTGCGCGAACGACTCCAATACACTGCTTCACCAGTTTCGACTGTTTTGGTTAACGCTTCACGATTCATCCATGCAAACATCAGGACGTCGTTGGTGATGGCTTCTTGGGCGATCACGGGTACTAAGCCTTGATCGTCCCATTTCACTTTATTTAACCAACGTGCTGAACTCATACGAGCCTCATAGAAATGTGTTGTGCCGCCATAAATTGTTTTGCCTCTTGCACAGTGTGCTGCCCATAATGAAAAATACTCGCAGCCAGCACGGCATCTGCGCCGCCCAGCTTGATGCCATCTGCCAAATCTTGTAAGGAACCAACACCGCCAGACGCAATCACTGGAATACCGACCGCTTCAGTCACTGCCCGCGTTAAGGCCAAATCAAATCCCGAACGGGTGCCGTCCTTGTCCATGCTGGTTAGCAATATTTCACCGGCACCAAAACCTTCCATTTGCTGCGCCCATTCGATCGCGTCCAAGCCAGTTGGATTTCGCCCACCGTGCGTAAAAACTTCCCATTTGCCCGGTGCGATTTGCTTGGCATCAATCGCCACCACGATACATTGCGAACCGTATTTCTGCGCGGCCTCGCGTACCAAATTGGGGTTAGTCACGGCAGAGGTATTCACCCCTACCTTATCTGCGCCAGCATTCAACAGACGCCGCACATCCGCCACTGAGCGAACGCCACCACCGACTGTCAAAGGAATAAATACTTGCGATGCGACCGCTTCAATAATGGGGAGAATCAGATCGCGCCCGTCAGACGAGGCGGTAATATCAAGAAACGTGATTTCGTCTGCGCCTTGCTCGTCGTAACGCCGCGCAATTTCAACTGGGTCGCCTGCGTCTCGTAGTTCTTGGAAGTTAATCCCTTTCACCACGCGCCCCGCCGTGACATCTAAGCATGGGATCACGCGCTTTGCTAAAGTCATGACACGCCTTCGTCGTAAGGATACACGCCGGTCAGTTCATCGGCGCGCTCTTGCGCCGTTAGTAAGTCCAGCGTACCTTCGTAAATTGAGCGACCGCAAATCACGCCCTCAATGCCTTCATCTTCCACCGCGCACAGGGCTTCAACATCGGCCAAAACATGCACGCCGCCCGAAGCGATAACGGGAATACTGACCGCTTTGGCCAAAGCCACCGTGGCATCAATATTCACACCACCCATCATGCCATCGCGCCCAATATCGGTATAAATAATCGCTTCAACGCCATAGCCCTCAAATTTTTGCGCAAGATCAACCACGTCATGACCAGACAATTTGCTCCAGCCATCGGTGGCGACCTTGCCGTCTTTGGCGTCGATGCCAACGATGATTTGGCCAGGGAACGCGCTACATGCATCCGCTAAAAAACCTGGGCTTTTGACTGCCGCCGTGCCGATGATGATGTAAGAGACGCCGCTGTTCAAATAACGTTCTATCGTATCGAGATCGCGTATGCCACCGCCCAATTGCACCGGTACTTCGTCAATCTCGTTTTCTGCAGCGAAATCGCGCACGGCCTGAATAATCGCCTTCACTGCTGCTTCGTTCTTCGGCTTGCCCGCAAACGCCCCGTTCAGATCGACCAAATGGAGCCGTCGGGCGCCTTGTTCTAGCCAATGACGCGCCATCTCGGCAGGATTTTCCGAGAAAACGGTCGCTTGATCCATATCGCCTTGTTTAAGGCGTACGCAGTGACCGTCTTTCAGGTCGATAGCAGGAATGAGCAGCATGGTGAGAAAGTGTGAGAGTGTGAGGGAGTAAAAATAAGGATGTCAGTGAAGATCTCTGGACTCTATCTGTCGGCGACTACGGTTTCCAGTGTACAAAATTTTTATACAATTGTAAGCCAGCCTTGGCGCTCTTTTCAGGGTGAAACTGGGTCGCAAAAATATTGTCCCTTGCCACAGCGGCTGCAAACGGTGCGCCATAATCGCTGGTACCAACGACATGGGCGGCGACGCTAGACTGCGCATAGTAGCTGTGTACGAAGTAAAAATAATCATTATCCGTAATACCTTGCCACAATGCATGTGGGCGGCCATGCAGATCGGCGGTACTCTGCTTCACGCGGTTCCAGCCCATTTGTGGCACTTTGAAACGCGAGCCGTCGGCTTGCAATTTTCCGGCTAAATCGAAGCGAACAACCTCGCCGGGTAACAAGGCCAAGCCGGGCGTATCGCCCTCTGCGCTGCGTTCAAATAGCATTTGTTCGCCCACGCAGACGCCAAACATGGGCTTACTTTTCGCAGCCTCTAGTAATGCATCTTGCAAGCCTGATTCGCGTAGGCAAGACATGCAATCGGGCATGGCGCCTTGGCCGGGCAAGACGAGCCGGTCTGCCGATCGAATATCCGCCACGTCGCCCGATATCACTACGTCAGCTTCTGGCGCTACCGCTCGCAATGCTTGCGCCACCGAGCGCAAGTTACCCATTCCATAATCCACCACAACAATTTTATTCATAACGCATTCAACGAATTCTGTTATCGCTCTAATTCTAAAAAAATGGGAGTATGACCAAAAATAAGCCTTTTTGCGCACACTCTTAAAGCGCATTAATTTTATACTTAATAGAGTATGCTAAAGACTACCTTTCGTTGATGGAATCGTACCTGCGGCGCGCGCATCGAGTTCTGCCGCCATACGCAGGGCGCGACCAAATGCTTTAAACACAGTTTCGCATTGGTGGTGCGCATTGTCGCCGCGTAAATTGTCGATGTGCAGTGTGATCAATGCATGGTTCACAAAACCTTGAAAAAACTCGTGCGTAAGATCAACGTCAAACGAGCCTATCATGGCTCGCGTGAAAGGCACGTGAAACTCGAGTCCTGGACGACCAGAAAAATCTAACACCACGCGTGACAAGGCTTCGTCTAAAGGCACATAGGCGTGCCCATAGCGGCGTATACCTATTTTATCGCCCATCGCTTGTGCCACGGCTTGCCCCAGCGTAATGCCCACATCTTCAACGGTATGGTGCGCATCGATGTGCAAATCACCGTGCGCTTCGATTTCCAAATCAATTAAGCCATGGCGCGCAATTTGATCCAGCATATGATCCAAAAAGGGTACGCCGGTATTGAGTTTTTGTTGGCCTGTGCCATCGAGATTAATGGCAACGCGAATTTGGGTTTCGTTGGTGTTGCGGGTGACTGCAGCGGTACGTTGGGCTTGCATAAGATTCAATCTTGGTTGGCTAAAGCTAATAATGCGACTGGTAATGCGGTTGGTTATGACACCGGAATCGAGGCTTGAGTCTATTCGTGTAACGATTCACTCAAAGCCTCAAGCAGCAGCGTGTTTTCTTGGGCTGTGCTGACGGTAATGCGCAGGGAGTTCGCCAGCAACTGATGCATTTTACCTACATTTTTCACCAAAATTTTGCGCGTTAACAATTGCTTAAAAACTTGTTCCCCGTTGGCCACACGAATCAAGATAAAGTTGGCGGCGGAAGGGAAGACTTCAACACCTGGCAAAAGCGCCAATTTTTCCGCCAAAAGGCTGCGCTGGCGGCGTAGTTCAGCCGCTTGATTTTCCAACACAGCCACGTGGTCGAGCATAAAATCGGCCGCCGCCTCCGTCAACACGTTTACGTTGTAAGGTGGCCTGACCTTTTCGATCTGCTCCAATAAACTTTGTGCCGCAGACATGTACCCAAGTCGTATGCCCGCCAAACCTAACTTTGACACCGTGCGCATGACGACCAAATTATCGAACTCGGGCAAGCGCGACATGAAACTAACTTGCGCGAAGGCTTCATAGGCTTCGTCCACCACCACCAGCCCATGTTGGCCTACGGCGTGCAAAATTGCCTCGATATCAGCGACGGAAAACAAAGTGCCCGTTGGATTATTGGGGTAAGACAAATAAGTAATGGCAGGCCGATGCTGCGCGATGGCGGCCAACATTGCTGCGCAATCTAAGGTGAAATCCGCCCGCAGTGGCACGCCGATAAATTCCATGCCTGCAAAACGCGCCGACATGTCGTACATCACAAAGCTCGGCAAGGGCGCTAAGACCTTGGCACCTGGCCGCGCGCAAGCAACCGACAACATGGAAATAAGTTCGTCGGAGCCATTGCCTAAGATCGTCGAATAGCCTTCTGGCACACCGAAGTGCAGCGCTATTTTTTCTTTCAACTGCCGATAGCTAGGGACGGGATAACGATTCAGCGCCACTTCAGACAAACGCTGCGCCAAACCCTGTTTGAGCTCGTCCGACAAGGTGTAAGGATTTTCCATGGCTTCGAGTTTGACGAAGCCTGAGGCGTCTGGCACGTGATACGCCGACAAAGCGAGGATCTCTGGGCGCACAATGCGGGATGCGAGGTTTTCTTTATACTCCATGATGTATCATATTTTAAATTATCTTAGCGCCCGATTGATAAGCGCAAACCATGATGCTAACTAGGATACTCTGCTTTTTTCACATAAAATACTAAGCTTATCGACGACAGAAACCAAGTGACTGCCGGTGTCAGCGTGGGCCTTCAGTTCACGCGAAGTGAGTTCCATTTCTGCTGTCTGTTTCAAGCGCTTCTCAATCATTGCGCAGTAAGTTTCATTCAATTCAAAACCCACATAGTCACGCCCGCAGTTTTTTGCGGCGACAGCGGTGGTACCGCTGCCCATGAAAGGATCAAGTACCACGCCGCCGAGTGGGCAAGAGGCTTTGATCATTCGTTCCACTATTTCTAGTGGCTTTTGGGTGGGATGGTCTTCCCGTTCCCGATGTTCGCGATGGAGGCGCGAAACGCTCCACACATCTTTCGGATTAAAACCCATTTCCAACCATTTTGCGCCTTCGAATTTTTTTCGGCTGCGGGCTTTTTTTGTCGCTGCGTCGTAGGGAATTCGTATCGCATCTAAATCGAAATAGTAGTCTTTGCCATTCACGAAAAAACCTATCGTGTCGTGCACCGAAGAATACTTGCGCACACTGCCGCCCATGGACGGTACGCGCCTATCCCAGATAATTTCGTTCACCATCGTCATGCGTTGCTTGAGCATGACAAACACTTCTGGCGAGTATCGCCAAGTCAGGTAAATGTAGAGGCTACCGTTGGGTTTGAGTTTTTCTAGAGCGAGATCTAGCCATTGCTGCATCCATTGCAAATAATCGGCGCTTTCCAGTTTGTCTGAGTCGTTGCCGTAATCTTTGCCTAAGCCATACGGTGGATCAGCCAAAATTAAATCAACACTGGCAGCGGGCAGTCGGCTTAAACCTTGCAAAGCGTCTTCACAAAAGACTTGATTGCGCCAAGTCGACTGCTTGGTGTTCATGGCGTCAATCTCATCTCTGCGCTACGGGCGTGTGCTTGCAATCCTTCACCATAGGCTAATTCGGCCGCGACTGCGCCTAATGATTGCGCGCCTTGTTCGCTGACATGAATAATCGATGAGCGTTTTTGGAAGTCGTACACGCCTAGCGGCGAGGAGAAACGCGCCGTACGAGAAGTCGGCAAAACGTGGTTCGGCCCGGCGCAATAATCACCCAAAGATTCCGACGAAAAACGCCCTAAAAACAAGGCGCCCGCATGGCGAATAAGATCCGCCCATTGTTGCGGGTCTTGCGCAGAAATTTCGCAGTGTTCCGCTGCAATATCATTCGCAATTGCACAGGCTTCGTGCATGTCGCGCACTTTAATGAGGGCACCGCGATTGGTCAGCGAAGTACGAATAATGTCGCGTCGTGGCATGGTATCGATGAGTTTGTCGATACTTGCTTGTACGGCATCTAGATACGCTGCATCAGGGCATAACAAAATCGACTGTGCTAATTCGTCGTGCTCGGCTTGCGAGAATAAATCCATCGCCACCCAATCGGGGTTAGTGCCGCCATCGCAGAGCACTAATATTTCTGAGGGCCCGGCGATCATATCGATACCGACAACGCCAAACACGCGGCGTTTAGCGGCAGCCACATAGGCATTGCCCGGACCAACAATTTTATCCACGGCCGGGATGGTGTCGGTGCCAAATGCCAAGGCGGCGACCGCTTGTGCACCACCGATGGTAAACACGCGATCAACCCCAGCGAGTGCGGCTGCGGCCAGAACCAATGGGTTTTTTACGCCATCCGGCGTGGGCACCACCATGATGACTTGCTCGACACCTGCGACTTTGGCGGGAATCGCATTCATCAATACCGACGAAGGATAGGCGGCCTTGCCGCCCGGCACATACAAACCAACACGATCAAGTGGCGTGACTTTTTGTCCCAACACCGTACCGTCGGCTTCGGTATAGCTAAATCCGGCCGAGCCGCAGGCTAATTTTTGCGCTTCGTGATAACTGCGTACTCTTTGTGCCGCCACTTCAAGCGCATGGCGTCGAGTTGGCGTCAATGCTGCAAGAGCGGCGTGCAACTCGGCTTGGGGAATTTCCAATTCCGCCACAGAACTTGCCTGTAATCGGTCGAAACGATTACTGAGCGCTAATAAAGCTGCATCGCCGCGTAGCTTCACGTCGGCGATAATTTCTGCCGCAACACGATCTATCGCTTCGTCTGTGTCTGCTTCAAATGCCAGCAGGGTAGAAAGCTGGTTTGAAAAATCAGGTTGGCTTGAATCTAAGCGGCGCACGGGCAAACGATTACTGAGTTTGGGCGCGTCGTTGTCAGTGCGATTGGTAGATTGAACATCCATGATCATGCCCCCGCGACGCTGGCAAATGCATCGAGTATGGGTTGTAAGCGCAAGCGTTTGAGTTTGAGGGCGGCCTGATTCACGACCAAACGTGAAGAAATGTCCATGATGTGCTCGACTTCAATCAAATGATTGGCGCGCAAGGTATTACCCGTACTGACCAAATCCACGATGGCATCTGACAAACCGACCAAGGGCGCTAATTCCATGGAACCGTACAATTTGATCAAGTCGATGTGCACACCTTTGCTGGCAAAGTGATTGCGCGCAATTTCCGTATATTTGGTGGCCACGCGCAAACGCGCGCCCTGCCGCACTGCTCTTGCATAATCGAAGCCTTCAGAAACTGCCACGGACATGCGACATTGCGCGATTTGCAGGTCGATGGGCTGATACAGCCCGGCACCACCATGCTCTTGCAGCACATCTTTACCCGCGACACCAAAATCCGCCGCGCCGTATTGCACATAGGTGGGTACGTCAGATGCTCTGACGATAATCACGCGGATATTGGGATCATTCGTACCAATAATGAGCTTGCGTGATTTTTCTGGGTCTTCGCTAACCCGAATACCAGCGGCTTCCAGCAAGGGCAAGGTTTCTTCAAATATGCGTCCTTTTGAAAGTGCCAAAGTGAGTTGCTGAAAATCGTCCGTGTGTGATGTTGGAGCGTTCATAGTCACCGTTGTTTGTTACTTCACACGCTGTATTTGTGCACCGACGCCAGACAACTTCGCCTCCATTTTGTCGTAGCCCCGATCCAAGTGATAAATACGATCGATTAGGGTGTCGCCCTCGGCGGCCAAAGCGGCAATCACCAGCGAAGCAGAGGCGCGCAAGTCGGTTGCCATGACTGGCGCACCGACTAATTTATCCACACCATTGACGATAGCCGTATGGCCATCAATTTCAATTTGCGCACCCAAGCGGTTCATTTCTTGCACATGCATAAACCGATTCTCGAAAATCGTTTCAGTCACCCGACTGGTTCCCTGCGCAATGCAATTGAGCGCCATAAATTGCGCCTGCATATCGGTCGGAAAACCTGGATATTCAGTTGTGCGAAAGCTCACTGCTTTTGGCCGCGCACCCATTTGCGCACGTATCCAGTCCGGGCCAGTTGTCAGCACGACGCCCGCATCACGCAGTTTATCGAGCGCCACATCCAAAATGTCACTGCGCGTATTCTTCAGTGTGATGTCGCCACCGACGGCTGCGACGGCGCACAGGAAGGTTGCCGTTTCAATGCGATCAGCGATAACGGTATGCGTCGCGCCATGTAAGCTTTCCACCCCTTGAATAATCAAACGATCTGTCCCCACGCCGCTAATCTGCGCGCCCATCGCGATCAAGAGATTCGCTAAGTCCGTGACTTCTGGCTCGCGTGCGGCGTTCTCTAAAACGGTTTCGCCTTCCGCGAGTGTGGCGGCCATTAAAAGGTTTTCAGTACCCGTGACGGTAATCATGTCCGTGACGATACGTGCGCCTTTCAGCTTTTTCGCCTTGGCGTGAATGTAGCCCGCTTCAATATGAATTTCCGCGCCCATCGCCTGCAAACCCTTGATGTGCTGATCCACAGGGCGCGAACCGATCGCGCAACCGCCGGGCAAGCTGACTTTCGCTTCGCCGAAACGTGCCAACAACGGACCAAGTACCAAGATGGAGGCGCGCATGGTTTTCACTAAATCGTAGGGCGCTTCCAGCTTGTCTACCACGCTCCCATTGAGGCTTAAAACATCGCCCTCGAACGTCGCTTGCAAACCCATTTGGCGCAATAACTTGAGCATGGTTGCGACATCGTTCAGTGCAGGCACGTTATTTAAAACCAGCGTTTCTTTCGTCAATAATCCCGCACAAAGGATGGGTAGCGCCGCATTTTTCGCGCCAGAAATAACGATCTCGCCGTTCAGACGACGGCCGCCAGTAATCAGTAACTTATCCATAATTATTTAAATTCTTCAGGCGTTAAGGTCTTCATAGAAAGCGCATGTATTTCTTCTCGCATGCGATCGCCCAATGCTGCATAAACAAGTTGATGTCGTTGGATGAGGCGCTTTCCGACAAAAGCATCGGACACGATGACGGCCGTGAAATGTTGTCCATCACCTTCTACTTCTAGGTGAGTACACGCCAAACCGGCGGCGATATAGGATTTGATTTGATCAGGAGTTGGATACACAATAATTTCTTCTAAAAAATAACAGGCGCAAAAACTAAGCGCGCAACTTATAACCGCGTTTGAGCATTTGCACTGCAATGAACGCAAACAAGCCGAATGACAAACTTACGACTGTCGCGCTAAAAAATGGACTCACGTCTGACTGCCCAAAAAAGCCATAACGGAAACCATCAATCATGTAGAAAAATGGATTCAAATGCGAGAGCCCCTGCCAGAAGGGTGGCAAGGAGTGAATGGAATAAAACACGCCTGACAGAAAGGTCGCAGGCACAATAAAAAAGTTCTGAAACGCCGCTAATTGGTCAAACTTCTCAACCCAAATGCCCGCAATTAAACCCATGGTGCCGAGCATCGCCGCACCCAAGAGGGCAAAGACAATAATCCAAATCGGCGCGGCAAAACTCATGTGGGTAAACCAAACGGTCACCAAAAAGACGCCAGCACCCACCGCGAGTCCGCGCACTACCGCCGCTAGCACATAGGCGAAAAAAATGTCCCAGTGCGATAAAGGTGGTAACAAAATAAAGACCAAATTTCCCGTAATTTTTGATTGAATCAACGACGAGGAAGCATTCGCAAACGCATTTTGCAAAAGACTCATCATCACCAAGCCAGGGATCAAAAACGAGGTGTATTGCACGCCAGGGTAAACCTGAACATGCGATTCCAGGACATGACCAAATATCAAAAGATACAGCATGGCCGTGACAATCGGCGCCGTGACTGTCTGTGTGGCCACCTTCCAGAATCGTAAAACTTCTTTGTAAAATAATGTTTGAAAGCCACTCATTTAACGTCCCCAACAATTTGTAAGAACACGTCTTCCAAATCTGCTTGCTCTAATTGCATGGATTC
>JAIETO010000174.1 GCA_019745005.1 Burkholderiaceae bacterium | reverse complement strand
GGCGCTGCCATCGCTGGGTAACTAGGAGACGACTCACTCACCATCACTGTCGATGTGCCTAAGCGCACTTGTGCATTGGCGATTTGCCCGTCGTCTCGAAGGTGGCGTAGCAGCTCAGTGCCACCTAAACCGGCAACGAGGAAATCGATGAACTTTGAAGCATCTTCTACAAAGAAATAAGGGGTGACGGTATTAAAGCCAGGTGGGATATTCATTGGCAAATCTCCATTTGAAACGCTTCTAATTCCATTTCTAAATCAATCGTGTCGTTGTTGCCTTCGCCTAGACACAATTGATTTGGAAATGGAATAAAACTTGAACTTCACTCAGAAACATGAAAAACAAAAGAATGGAATGAAAAAAATCAAAGACTTATGCGACTTTTTGACCGAAGCAGGTTCCGATGTTGCGAGCTAAATTCAAGTCACAACCATGTAACAAAACAACAGTAAACTACGCAGCAATCCTCCTCCACTCCTCCTCAAAAGCTGTGGATTTCAGCCCGCGAACTTCGCGGGCTTTTTTTATTCCTCGCCTTATTTTACTTCGGCTTGGCTCGCTGGAGCGCCAGCGCTAGCAGGTATATCGCTAGGATTTAGGTCGAGACTTTTTACGCCGCTTCCGCCCTCGCCTGCATATTCGCTGTACAGCCATTTTCCGTCTAGGTTAATTACATTTTCTGGCACGCTACGCTGGGTTTCCGCTTTGCCCGACAAGGCTAAGCGCATCGTGTCTAGCCAAATGGGCAGCGCCACCGTCGCGCCGAATTCTTTCGACCCTAAAGATTTTGGGTCGTCGTAGCCCATCCATGACACAGCCACAATGTCGTTCGCGTAGCCGGCAAACCAGCCATCGACGGCGTCTGACGTAGTGCCTGTTTTGCCTGCCAAGTCATGCCGATTCAGTTTAATGCTGGCAGCGGCGGCCGTGCCTGAGCGCGTGACTTCGCGCAACATGCTATCCACCACAAACGCATTACGCGGATCAATGACGCGGCTTTCTTCGGGCGGCGTGCTGGGGCGTTTGGCTTCAAATAAGACGCTGCCTTTTGCGTCCGTCACGCGTTGAATCAACCAAGGCTGTACTTGGAACCCACCGTTAGCAAACACAGCATACGCGCCCGCTAGCTGGGCGGGCGTAACCGCGCCCGTACCCAAGGCCAAGGTTAAATTAAGCGGATGACGTTTTTCATCAAAGCCAAAGCGGGGTAAATAGTTGCGTCCATAGCTCGCGCCAATTGCTTTGAGTATCCTGACTGACACCACATTTTTTGATTGCGCAAGGGCACTTTGCATAGTGATGGGACCATCGTATTTACCGTCATCATTCCGCGGATCCCAACGCAAATCTTCCAGCGTAGTGGTAGAGAGCGGCACGTCGTTGATCAAGGTGGCAGGTGAAAAACCTTTTTCCAACGCAGCCGAGTAGATGAAAGGCTTAATCGACGAGCCCGGTTGTCGCCACGCACTGGTGACGTGATTAAATTTTTTACGGTTGTAGTCAAAGCCACCCACTAACGCGCGCAAGCCGCCGTCTTGCGCGTTCAATGAGACAAAGGCCGCCTCCACTTCAGGGAGTTGGGAAATCGCCCACAGCCCTTTCGCATCGCGCGTTACACGAATTAAAGCGCCGCGTCGCAATTTGATGTCTTGCTTGGCGTTGTTCTGAAGCCCAGGTACGGCAAAGCGCAAGCCTTCTCCGCTGATCGTCACTGGGTCGCCATTGCTCAGTTCTGCCTTCACGCTTTTTGCGTCGACTTGCAGCACGACGGCGGGCAAAAGTTTGTCACTGGGCGGATGTTTTTCCAGCAAATCATCAATCGCGTCGTTGCGCGCGCTTTCTTCATCAGGCAATTCAATGAAGGCTTCAGGGCCGCGGTAGCCGTGGCGCTGATCATAGGTCATCACATTGCGTCGCACCGATTCATAGGCGGCTTCTTGTTCTGCGCCGACGATGGTGGTCGTGACCTTTAAGCCCATGGTATAGACAGCTTCTTTGTATTGCTCAAACAAATTTTGCCGCACCATTTCGGCCACGTAGGCAGCATGGGATTCAACAATCGGATTTTTATTGACATGCAGTTTCTCTTCGCGCGCCGCCTCGTATTGGGCTTGCGTGATAAATCCTTGCTTCTGCATGCTGTTCAACACCAATAATTGGCGTTGCTTGATACGCGTGAAATTGGTGACCGGATTCACGCGCGCCGGATTCTGCGGCACACCCGCCAACATGGCAGCTTCGGCAATACTGAGTTCATTTAAGGATTTACCGAAGTAAGTACGCGCCGCGCTAGAAAACCCGTGACTGCGCTGGCCCAAGTAAATTTGATTCATGTACAGCTCTAAGATTTGATCTTTGCTGAGCGCGCTTTCCATGCGATACGTCAGCATGATTTCTCTGAGCTTGCGCGACACGGTTTTTTCACGCGTCAGAAAAAACTCGCGCGCCACTTGCATAGAAATGGTAGATGCACCTTGATGAAATCCGCCGCGCAAATCTGCTAACAGCGCGCGCGCTGCGCCTTTCATATCGATTCCGCCGTGCTCATAAAAACGCGTGTCTTCGATCGACAATAAGGCGTTTTTCATTAGCGCAGGAATTTCTTTAATGGGAACAAAATCGCGATGCTCCTCACCAAATTCGCCGATCAAGACATTGTCGGCGGTGTAGATGCGTAAGGGAATTTTCGGTTTGTAATCGGTCACCGCATCCAGCGAAGGCAAGTCGGGCGCCAGCACCAAAAACATATAAGCGAGAATTGAAACGCCAAGTAAAGCGGCGGCTGCAGCTAGCCAGATAAACCATTTCAGCATCGTCGCCTCCTCGCTTTCAGTTTACAAAAAATAGGGAGTATAGGTAAAAATAAGGTATTTTACGCTTTAATTATAAGCGCAATTAAAATTTACTATGGACAGTATATGAACCTTACCGCAGAGACGCGGAGAACGCAGAGTGTGAGTACTTCCCTCTGCGCTCTCTGCGCCTTTGCGGTGAGATTTCAATGTTCACTCCTCCAAGGTCTGCAAAAGATACAGCTTCTGATACAGCCCATTCTCAATCGCCATTAATTTTGTGTGCGAACCCTGCTCGGTGATTTTGCCATGATTGAGTACGATGATTTGATCTGCATCGCGGATGGTTGATAGGCGGTGCGCGATGGCGATGATGGTGACTTTGCCGCGCAAATCGTTCAGTGCCACTTGCACCACTTGTTCGGTTTCGCTATCAATATGCGACGTGGCTTCATCCAAGAACAAAATGCGTGGCTTGCCTGCGAGTGCGCGGGCAATCGCGATGAGTTGCTTTTGCCCCGTCGATAAGCGTGCCCCGCCTTCACCCAAAGGCGTGTCGTAGCCGTGCTCTAGCTGCAAGATGAAGTCGTGCACGCGTGCCGCTTTGGCGGCTGCAACAATATCTTCTTCCGACATACTGCGCCCCATGGCGATATTTTCGCGCGCATTGGCGGCCAACAAAAACGGCTCTTGCGGTACTAAGCCGACGCTGGCGCGGAAATGTCCGTCGCTAAAACTGCTTAACTCCTGTCCATCAATTTCAATGCGCCCAGATTGCGCCGTGTAAAAGCGCAACAACAAACTCAGCAGGGTGGACTTGCCGCTGCCTGTATGCCCCACCACACCGTAAAAACTACCTGCGGGGATGCTCACGCTCAGATCATGTAAAACCGGGTGAGCGGGGTCGTAACCAAAACTTAAATTAGCAATTTGCACCTGGCCTTGCTGCATCTCTGCGTCGGTGCTGTTTGATGCCACGGTTTTTTCATTGAGCAAAGTGTTGACACGTGCCGCTGATACCACGGCCTGTTGAATTTGCCCAAACTGCAAAGTGATTTGGATTAAAGGGTCAACCACACGCGCAATGTAGCTCACAAACGCATACAAAATACCCACTTCCAAACCAGAAAATTCGCGCTGCCCAAAACTGTAAATCACCACGACTAGCAAAATTGAATTTAAAAAATCCAACGCTGGGCGTAAGAGCCAGGCATTAGCGCGCAATTCATCCATCCGCGCGGTGTAATGTTGCCGATTGGTGGTCTGAAAGCGTTCGCCAAAGCGCGCTTCCGCATTGCAAGCTTGCAGGGCGCTCATGCCGTTGATGCTCTCTGCCACTTGTGCATTAATGTCGCTGCGTAATTGCCGCGCGCGGCTCACGGCGGGGGCGCTCCAGCGCTGGTAAAACCAAACAATCGCCACCACTGCGGGAATCAAGGTCAGCACAATCAACATCAAGCGCCAATCTAACCACGCCATGGCTGCCAACGCGCCTATCACGACGATAGAGCTATCGAGCATCACAAACAGCACTTGTACATACAGGTTCTTCACCGCTTCGGTATCGTTGGTAACGCGGCTGACCAATTGCCCCGTAATGGCCTTATCAAAAAACGTCATGGGTAAGCGCAATACATGCAAATAGACTTGTTCGCGCAAGCGCCGCACAGAGCGCATGGCAACGCCTGCCAAACGCACCAACTGCAAGTAACGCAACCATGTTGCCAACCAACCTGAGCTTAAATAAAGAATGAGCAGGCCGATAACAGCACCCGCGTCAAATTGGCGCGGCAACAGGTAATGATCAATAAAGGCCTTGCCCAGTAAAGGGCCGACGGCTTCCAAGCCTGCCGCAATAAATAGAAAAATGATGCCCAAGACCACATGAGGTTTTTCGGGTCGCGCCGACGCCACTAACAATTGCACGGCCAATTGCTTTTCTGTTGGTCGCTTAGGCTTGTTAGGCTGCTCGCCCTGCATGGGAGCGGCATCCTTGCTCTTCACCATCTGCTCGCTTTGCGCATTCTCAACTTGCATCGAGGCTGGCCTCCAATTGTTGATAGCGCCATTGGCTGGCATACCAGCCATCGATACTCAGCAGTTGTTCGTGCGTGCCTTGTTCGCTAATGCGGCCACCCCGCAGCACGATGATGTGATCTGCTTCTGCCACGGCACTGAGCCTGTGGCTGACAATCACGGTGCTACGGTCTTGCTGCTCTGTCTTTTGTATGGCACGTTGCGAGGCAAGGTGTTGCAAGATGCGCGTTTCCGTATCGGTATCCACCGCTGATAACGCATCATCCAAAAGCAGTAAAGGGCTATCGGTGAGTAATGCACGGGCAATCGCCACGCGCTGACGCTGCCCACCCGATAAAGTCACGCCTTTCTCGCCCACGGGCGTGTCATAGCCTTGCGGAAAACGCACAATATCGTCATGCACGGCGGCTAATTCTGCCGCATGCATAATCTCCTCCCGCGTCGCGGAGGGTCGGCTCAGCGCGATGTTATCGGCAATTGAGGCGGAGAATAAAAACGGCTCTTGCGCGACCCAATTAATCGCATTGCGCAAACGCTGCAAGCGAAATTCGGCAAGCGCGTGCCCGCCCCACTTTACCTGACCAGACTGCGCTTCAAATTGGCGCATCAATAAACGCACCACGCTCGACTTACCCGCGCCCGTTGGTCCCACAATGCCTACTGTATGGCCAGCGGGAATTTGCAAAGTCACGCCGCTTAACGCCGCTTGTTGCTGGCCGGGGTAGTGGAAACTGATATTGTCGAAACGAATGTCGCCTGTCGGCTCCACATCACGTCTGCCCTCGTCAAGTATCGTTAACTCCTCTGACAGCACAGGCTCCAAACGCGCCCACGCCGCCTTGCCACGCTCCAGCAAAGACAACACCCAGCCCGCCGCGAACATAGGCCAAATCAATTGTCCTAAATAGATCGTAAAACTGGTTAAAGCACCGATCGTCATCTCATTCTGCCAAACCAAATAACCGCCCATCGCCAAGGCCAACGCCCCTGCCGCAGTCAGCGCACCTCCGACGGCAGGCTCATACGCTGCTTCCCATCGCTGCGCAGACAAACTGGCCGCCGCAGCATGTTCGGCCAACTCCGCAAACTGCGCGGCACTGCGTTGCTCTAAGCCCAAAGCACGCAAAGTGCGTACACCTGCCAAGGTTTCCTGCACTTGATCATTGAGCTTACTAAAGCGATCTAAAGAATCACGCGATGCTTCATGCACATGATGGGTAATATGTTTAAACGCCCAACCCATAAAAGGAAACGGTAACAAGGCCACCAGACCTAAACGCCAATCCACCCCTAAAATCATGATGCCAATCACCAGCGCAAAAGTGAGCGAGCCATCAAACCCCGCCAAGGCAGCCTCACCCGACGCCATTTCTATCGCGTCAGCATCATTCGTGCCCATGGCCATTAAATCGCCCGTGCGCTGCGTTTGAAAAAATGCAGGGCCTTGCTGGCTTAAACGTTGGTACAAACGAGTGCGCAAATCCACGCCGAGTTGAAACGATGCGGTGAACAACTGCACACGCCAGCCCACCCGTAAAAAATAAATCGCAAGGCCCATCGCAATCAACCAAGCCAATTCAATCAACAGCGCGTTAGATGTCAAACGATGCGCGACTAAGCCATCAATCACATGACCAATACGACGCGGAATCCACACAGTCAAAATCGCCACCAACAGCAACATCGTGCCTGCTGCTAAATATCTTTGCCAATGTTGTTTAATAAATTGTGCGAGTAGTTTGTTAAGACTCATTGGGGATGTGTTGCTTGATTGCTTCGTGGTTGACGCTGTGGGCTAAAAAATGGGCGATTTCTTTGCTCGATAGGGGTAAAAATGCTCACTAGAAATTACGCGATAATCGAGCGAATGTAGCGTGAAACAGTATTGTAGCTTGCTGGGGATTTAATCTTGGAAACCATGCCACCAAGAAAATCGGCTATCTTTTTTACCTCTGCGGATTACATTATTTAGATGTTGAAACAAACAAAAGTTTTAGAAGTCCCGCTCGTTTATAGACTTCCTAGTTTCATTTATATCGAAACGCTTATCCGTCAACGAAAGTAACCTTACGGGTGATTAAAAAAACGATTAAGATCCTGTAAAACAAAGCCATGTCTAATATTTGGCGCGCGTTTATTTCGCATGGAAATAAGTGTTTTACGACAGGCCTGTTGCAGCGCGGCAATGATTTCTTCCCAAAAAAAATTATCGCCTTCGTCAAGTACTGGAAATTAGCTTGCGTACGATTTTGCGCTGCTTCAATCGCACCTTCGCGTGCCCCACACCAAAATCATTGATTGATCCTTTATTTCGAGGAAGGCCATACATCACGGATTAGGCTTTAGTTTCAAAGGTGTTCGTCAAGTAATTCTCTCAGTCCACTGATTTGAGCTCCGACGTCTTTGAGATCAAGTTGCGCCCATTCAGCATGAAGCGCGTGGTTCCGGATTGCTGCATATGACTTTACCCGCTTGGCTTTCACCGGTGTGAACACAGATAACTTCGCCAACGCGTCGATAAGTGGTTCGAGTGAGAGGCTTTTTGGATCCAGTCCCGCCTTGACTGAAATGCGTTTTACGGTGTCTTCGAGAACCGCCGACGCCAAAACTGCTGCCTCCTTAATCTTTCCGGACTTGTGGTACTGCGAGGCTTGGTCCAGAAAATCATCAAATGCCGTAGCTACAACCTGATCCTCAAGTTTCACAAGTAGGCCACCCTCTGCTTCGAGCTTAACTGACTGCAGTAGTCCAAGCAGCTTTTCTATTGTTGATATCGGTATGCCGCCCTTTAACTGGTCGTTCGCCATCAAGCGGTCAAGTTCGAGGCGGAAGAAACTCCCATCTGGTGCTACCTGTTGGATCGCATTCGCCGCAGATGACAGCCAGCTTTGTGACTCCACGATATCGCGCATCCAATGGTCTCCTTTAGACTGTGAGCGTGCGGCAGCATTGCCTCGCATGACAAGTTCGTCAATTCGCTTAAGGACGTGGGATTGCATGTGCTTTCTGGCTCCTAAGGTTGGATTGCCGGGAACGCTGATATCAATTGGTCATATCTAAGTGAAGTCATTATTGGCGATCCTTTGTTGATCTCAATGGTAGCGATTTTTTTAATTGTAAAACCAGAACATTGCTCAATATTCGACGCGCTTTTATTTCGCGTGGAAAGCGCCTCTGTACAGCAAATTTTTTTGGCTTAGCAGTAATGATCTTCTCTCAAAAGAAATTTATAGGCATCACCTCACAAAGGAGTTGGCACACGTACGATTACACTTTGCTTCAATAGTATCTACGCTTGCTTTGCATTCAAATGAATTGATGCGAAAGCGAGCCAACCAACGCTCCCAAAGCAAACCACCAGACCCAGCGAAGGCGATCGAATATGTCCGACACTTGATGATTCATTAGTGTTGTACTCTCGCGAATCAAATATTCGTTGCGACCGACGGCCTGCGTCAGCGCTTCTATATCAGCCTTGGAAGCAGGAAGGGCAGACTTGCCAACTTCATTAACTTCTTCACTGAACCAATCGGGATGTAACTTCATCTGCCTCTTTTCCTGAAAGTTGTACGCATTGACCGTGTCCATATAGCTATTGTTGAGTTCGCCACAGGCTTTCCAACTAATGCCATATAGAGCCTGGCGGTTTTCGGTTGTTCGCCACACAAAGTCGTTGCGAAGGCAAGAGTTGACTGCAAGAATTTTGTCGAGGTCATACGCAACTCGTATTTCATCGAGCTTCATCTCGAAGAATTCATAGGCCGCATCCCTAACTGCTGGGTCTGCGTGGTTCAACAACGTTGAGCGTGAAGATGTTTGCTTTTTGCTTGCTAGGCGGGCCAGTGATTTCCGGACAAGAGGATATCCCCAAGCGTACCCATTCTTGTGCAGTTTTTCTTCATCTTCTTTCCCCTCCTTGTCGTCGGCCGCTGGCGTCCACCGCAGTGCGATCGCTAAAGGGTCTTTCATTTCCAAGCCATAGCATTGTGTAACATCAAGCAAACCACCCAAGGCTATCGCATTTGTCCTGGTCGCAGGCAGGGTCTCCGCCAGATTCCATGCAGCAAAGAAGACGCTGTTGTATGAATACTCGGCAGACCCGTCCAAATCACCGAAATAGCTCTCGCTCATTCGCTTATTGTTCGCCAAGAATTGAATTGCCAAGAATCTGCGTGGTTCATTCATTGCGACCCAAGCATCTTTACCTTCCAGAAAACCTAGTAAAAAATTCTGATCAATTGATGGGTTGGTGAACAAAGCCTGCAGCTCCGCATCGTTGGCTTTTGATAGCCATTCGAAGATTCCCACGCCATGGGAGTTAAACGCGCACCACGGTATGCGGCCGCTTCTAAATACCCCGTCTAGGTGATGGTTGCTCAGGACTGCGAGCCGCAAAGCTTGCTCGTGGGCGCCTTTGGTACCCGTAGCAGGAGTTTGATTGAAGATCGGAACCGCGGTCTCGTGGTATTTGGAAAACCTTGCCGAGGCAAGGTCGATGATTGGTTCATCCCGCTCAGACCTGCGATTGAAAAGCATGGCTGCAGTTTCGCCATATTTGCAAAACTTTGCCAAGGCCAAGTCGATAAGTGGCTCATTGCGGTCAAGCAGATTCTTTTCGATACACTCGTCAAAGCCCCCATCGTCCCAAGTACCTTTGCTCGTTCGCGCCCGTTCCTCAAGGACTGCGTAGACCCGCTCAGGCGGACTTGCGACCAATTCGGCTTCGGTGATAAGAACTGTGTGTTTACGCATGTGGCCTCCGCTTTCCTTATGCAATTTAACCAAACCGCCAAAAACGTCAGTCTAACCAACACAAAAAACAATTGCCCAACCCGTGCAAGCCGCTACCAAGCCGACCATGCACGAGTTAAGCCACTGCTTTACTTCGTCAAATAAGCCCCATTATCACGGTTCAAAGTCGTCCAAAAAAAGCTATACGTAATTGCACTCATGTCAGCACGTTGGGCGTTGTTTGCTGCGCCGCCGTGTCCGCCTTCAATGTTTTCGTAATACCAAACATTTTGATGGCCTTGGTCTATCATTTTTGCAGCCATTTTGCGCGCGTGGCCGGGGTGTACGCGGTCGTCGCGTGTGGAGGTGATGAACAGGACGTTGGGGTATTTCACATCTGCCTTCACGACGTGGTAAGGCGAGTATTTTTGTATGTAGGCCCATTGCTCAGCGATGTCTGGGTCGCCGTATTCCGCCATCCATGAAGCGCCTGCCAAGAGTTTGTTGTAACGCTGCATGTCCAACAAAGGCACATTGCTGACGATGGCATTAAACAATTC
>JAIETO010000205.1 GCA_019745005.1 Burkholderiaceae bacterium | reverse complement strand
ATCGTCAGGCTCTTATCCTAAAAACCCCCGCTCTGTATTGAGTCGGGGGTTTTTGCTTTGCGGGGCGCTAAACTGTCACTAAGCTTTCCTGATGTGCCGTTCCGAAATGACGCGTGACATCGTCAAGCAAGACGCACGACTCTTTTAGTATTTTTTTAGCTCAAGAATTGTCGATCCAAAAAAATGCACCCAATAGGCAGTTCAGATTTTGAGATCTTTTCGAACCAGCTCACCAACACAATTTTGATACACTGATTCCTTTGAAAAACGTCCCCCAATTGCGCGATGACCACGTCCATAATTAAAGCGGTTTGCCCGCATGACTGCCCTGATACTTGTGCCATGTTAGTCACGGTCGAAAATGGCGTCGCGACGGGGGTGCGCGGTGACCCCGACCATCCGACAACGGCTGGCGCCCTATGCACCAAGGTTGCTCGCTATACAGAGCGCACCTACCACGCAGAGCGATTGCTTACACCACTGAAGCGTATTGGAAAAAAAGGTGAAGGAAAATTTATTCCGATTAGCTGGACTCAAGCGATTGAAGAAATCACGAGTAAGTTAAAAGGAATCGCAGAAACCAACCCCTTGGCTATCCTGCCCTACAGTTATGCTGGAACAATGGGCTTGGTGCAAGGGGAGAGCATGGCGCAGCGCTTCTTTAATAAACTTGGCGCTTCGTCACTCGATCAAACTATATGTGCAACAGCGGGTTTAGCAGGCTATAAATATACTGTGGGCGCTGCCGTCGGAACGGATACCGAGCAAGTTCAAAACGCCAAGCTGATTATCATTTGGGGTGGCAATCCGATCGCTTCCGGGCTGCATCTATGGATGCGAATACAGGAAGCCAAACGCCAAGGTGCGAAGTTAATCGCGATTGACCCCTACCGCTCACTGACAGCAGAGAAATGCCATCAACATATCGCACTCAACCCTGGCACCGATAGTGCGTTGGCGCTGGGTTTGATGCATCTACTGATCAAAGAAAACAATTTAGATCATGACTATATTGCGCGCTACACCTTGGGCTTTGATGCTTTAAAGCAGCGTGTTGCTGAATGGACGCCCACAAGGGTCGCAGACATTTGCGGCATAACAGAGGCAGAAGTCATCGGCTTGGCGAAAGATTATGCAGACTGCGCCCAAAGCGGCGAAGCAAGTTTTATCCGTATCAATTACGGCATGCAGCGGGTCGCGGGTGGCGGCATGGCTGTGCGCAATATAGCCTGCCTTCCCGCATTGGTTGGGGCATGGCGCTATCCCGCTGGCGGCATACAACTTTCTATTTCTGGTTCCTTTCCAAAAGACCTTGAGGCATTACAACGGCCAGATTTATACCCAAGTGACGCGCCGCGCAGAATCATCAATATGAGCACCATAGGTGACGATTTATTGCGCCCCAGTTCAGCCGAGTTCGGCCCGAAAATTGATGCACTCATCGTCTATAACTCCAACCCTGTGGCGATCGCACCAGAATCGGACAAAGTAGCACACGGATTTGCGCGCGACGATCTATACACCGTGGTATTAGAGCATTTTCAAACCGACACGGCGGACTATGCCGATATCGTCCTGCCTGCGACCACACAACTTGAACACGTCGACATCCACAATGCCTATGGCCACCTGTATATGATGGCCAATAACCAAGCCATCGCGCCGCTTGGCGAAGCAAAACCCAATACAGAGATTTTTCGATTGCTCGCGCGAGGTATGGGCTTTGATGATGCATGTTTTCAAGAGTCCGATGACGAAATTGCCGCAAAAGCCTTCAAAGCCAGTGATGCGAGAGCAATTCATTTTGACTGGTCATCGTTGAAAAAAGCAGGCTGGAGCAAACTCAAAGTGCCCGATGCACCGTTTGCGCAAGGAAATTTTTTTACCCCTTCTGGAAAGTGTGAGTTTTATAGCCAAAGTATGCTGGACGCTGGCTTAGACCCACTACCAACGTATATTCCACCGCGCGAGTCACGTGCCACCAATCCACAACTCGCGAAGAGATTTCCGTTGGCGATGATCTCTCCACCAGCGCGGAATTTTTTGAACTCCACCTTCGTCAATGTCAAAAGTTTGCGCGATACCGAAGGTCAGCCCCATTTAGACATCCATCCTGACGATGCGAACGAGCGCGGCATCGTAGCCGGTGATGTCGTTCGCATCTTTAATCAGCGCGGCTCGTTTCAGGCCATTGCGCGGGTCACTGATAAAGCCAAGCGAGGGCTGGTTGTGGCCTTATCAGTCTGGTGGAAAAAATATGGCTTGGACAAAAAGAACGCGAACGAAGTGACAGGGCAGGCGCTCACCGACATGGGGCGTGGTCCAACATTTTATGATTTGCTGGTGCAAGTCGAAAAGGTATAGTCCAGCGCTTGAATTGGATAAAAATTTCCAATGAAGTCGATTCGGAATGATGCGCTGCAAAAATTATTAGCAAAAATATCGGCATAAAAATCCAAGACCCACGCAAACAAGCTGTATCGCAACAACAAGGCGCGAAAACTGATGCCAACTTCGATTTTCTCGATGGCATCGCACCGTATCATCGTGTATCGTATATCCCATCGCGTTGCAATTTCAGTCGATGTAAATTTGACGAAACCAAGCGACTCTTCCCATCGCAAGAAAGAATAACGACTAGAGACAAGGATAAAAAAATGGATAAGTTTTGGCTAAAATCATACCCCGCTAGCATTCCAGCAGAAATCGACTTTAATCAATACCAATCGCTCGTGCAAATGTTGGAAGAATCTTTCAAAAAATTTGCCGCACGCGACGCCTATGCCTGCATGGGTAAAACGCTCACTTACGGGCAACTCGATACATTTTCTAAACAAGTCGGTGGGTGGTTGCAAAGCAAGGGACTGAAAAAAGGCGCTCGCGTGGCCATCATGATGCCCAACGTTTTGCAATACCCTGTCGTCATGGCGGCGATTTTGCGTGCCGGTTACACCGTGGTCAATGTGAACCCTTTGTACACACCGCGCGAGTTAGAGCACCAACTAAAAGATTCCGGCGCCGAGGCAATATTCATACTCGAAAATTTCGCAACGACCTTAGAGCAGGTACTGTCCAAAACACCTGTCAAACACGTGGTCGTGGCAACCATGGGCGACTTGCTCGGCTTTAAAGGATTGATTGTGAACTTCGTGGTTCGCAATGTGAAAAAATTGGTACCAGCGTTCTCGCTGCCCAATGCCATTAGCTTCAAAAAAATGATGAGTGAAGCCAGTGGTGCCTCGTTTCAACCCGCCAGCTTGGGTCACAACGATATTGCGTTTCTACAATACACAGGCGGCACAACGGGCGTCTCAAAAGGTGCGACGCTCTCGCACAAAAATATCATCGCCAATATTTTGCAAAACGATGCTTGGTTGGGTTCCAAAGAAGGTTTTAGTGGCAGCGCAGAGCAGAAAATTTTTGTTTGTGCATTACCTCTGTACCATATCTTTGCCCTCACAGTCTGCAGTTTGCTGGGTACGCGTATCGGTGCGATGAATCTTTTAATTCCAAACCCACGCGATATTCCCGGGTTTATTAAAGAGCTTAAAAATTACCGCGTGAATGTCTTCCCCGCTGTGAACACTTTGTACAACGGCTTGTTAAACAATCCTGAATTCGCTAGCCTTGATTTTTCTGGCTATCAAATCTGCAGCGGCGGCGGTATGGCAGTACAACAAGCGGTGGCGGATAAATGGTTAAAGACAACCGGATGTGCTATTGCCGAAGGCTATGGCTTGTCCGAGACCTCACCTGTGGCGACGGCAAACTTGCCGAACACCAAAGAGTTCACGGGTTCCATCGGTTTACCTATCCCCTCCACTGAAATCAAAATCCTCGATGATGACGGCAAGGAAGTACCGCTTGGCACTGCAGGTGAAATTGCCATTCGCGGTCCACAGGTCATGGTGGGTTACTGGAACCGGCCTGACGAAACAGCCAATGTGATGACACCCGATGGCTTCTTTAAATCAGGCGATATTGGCATCATGGACGAACGCGGTTTTACGAAAATTGTTGACCGCAAAAAAGACATGATTTTGGTGTCAGGCTTCAATGTGTATCCAAACGAAATCGAAGGTGTGGTGGCAATGCACCCAGGCGTGTTGGAGTGTGCCTGCATCGGCGTGCCAGACGCGAACTCTGGCGAAGCGGTGAAATTGTTTGTGGTTCGTAAAGACCCGACATTAACGGTGGAACAGTTAATGGATTATTGCAAACAGCAATTCACTGCCTACAAAAAACCGAAATACATTGAGTTTAGAACCGAACTGCCAAAAACCAATGTAGGAAAAATCCTCCGTCGCGAGTTACGCGATGAGAAAAAGTAAGCCTAGTTTTTAGGATACTCCCCGTCTTTTATGCTTATTTGTGCGTTCTCCGCTTGATATATAAGCGTAGGTAAAAAATACATAAAGGGGTATATAAAAAAGGAAGACCTTGTCTTCCTTTTTTTATTGCTTGAGATTGCATTGTCTTTCGCAAACAAACTATCGATATCCGCTTACCTTACTCCATTCCCAAATCAATTGTGTCTAGGCGACGAGCCGCAGACAGTGCTGCAGCACGGCAAGGTGAAGGCAACAACGATACGATTGATTTTGAAATGGATTTATCCCTTCCAAGCGTCTGGGTCCGTAATGCATTCCATGGTTGGAATTTGGCGTGGCTTGCGATCTTCTCCCGTTGCCACGAAAACTAAAATAGCCTCGGTTACTTTGACCGTGGTTGCCTGCAGGCGATTGCGTTCCGCATAAACTTCGACGGAAACGGTCAACGAGGTATTGCCGACTTTGATGACCTTTGCGTAAAACGACAACAAGTCGCCCACGAAAACCGGGTGCTTGAATAAAAATGAATTCACTGCAATCGTGGCCACGCGCCCATTGGCGCGGCGGGTGGCGGCGGTTGCGCCAGCGATATCGACTTGTGCCATGATCCATCCGCCGAACACGTCGCCGTGAATATTGGCATCAGATGGCATAGGCATGACACGCAGTTGCGGCATACCGGGGGGAAGGGAATTGCAGTTCGCATCAGTCATGGGATTACTTTCCAGGGGTTACAATCGGGGGGGAAATGAATGTGCCGCTGCCCATGGCAAGTATTTATCAGCATCGCGGTCATCCTTACGCTTATTTTCACAACTGTTCGCATTTGCTTCTGCACCTTCTTAAAAGCGTGTGAGTCTAAGCAAAACAGCGACAATGCTGATCATAAACTAATTTAAATTTACTTCCACAGAAAAAAGCCAATGCGTCGTTATTCCACTTCAAACGCAGCACCCACGCAAAATCCAGACGCAAAAAGTAAAGACGATGGCAAAGCTAAGCCGCCGCGCAGTGATTGGGCCACGATTCGCACTTTATTGCCCTATTTGTGGGCTTATAAATGGCGAGTATTGCTGGCCTTGTCGTTTCTGGTAGGCGCCAAGCTTGCCAATGTTGGCGTGCCTCTGATTTTAAAAACGCTGATCGATAAAATTACCGTCACACCAACGAATCCACTTGCTCTGATGGTGCTGCCTTTGAGCTTATTGGTGGCGTATGGTGCTTTGCGTTTATCCACGACCTTGTTCACCGAATTGCGCGAGTTTGTGTTTGCCAAAGTCACACAAAGGGCGGTGCGTACGATTGCCTTAAAAGTGTTCCGTCATTTGCATGCACTGTCTCTACGCTTTCATTTGAATCGCCAAACAGGTGGCATGACGCGTGATATCGAGCGAGGGACGCGGGGCATTTCATCGCTAGTCTCGTACGCCTTGTTCAGCATTTTTCCGACCTTGTTAGAGATTAGCCTGGTGCTGCTCTACCTCGTCACACATTACGACATTTGGTTCACTTTGATTACGCTAGGCGCATTGGCCAGCTACATCGTCTTCACGATTACCGTTACCGAATGGCGCACGAATTTTAGACGCACCATGAATGAGCTTGATTCAAAGGCCAGCACCAAGGCCATCGATTCTTTATTGAATTACGAGACGGTCAAGTATTTCGGTAACGAAGAGTACGAAGCGAAGCGCTATGACGATGGCTTGCGCAATTACGAAGTCGCTGCCGTTAAATCACAGACGACTTTGTCGATGTTAAACACGGGGCAGTCGGCGATTATTGCCACTGCCGTGACCTTGATACTCTGGCGCGCCACGCAAGGCGTGATCGATCAAAGTATGACCTTGGGCGACTTAGTTTTGGTTAACGCCTTTATGATCCAGCTCTACATTCCGCTTAATTTCTTGGGCGTGCTGTATCGTGAAATTAAACAAAGTTTGACGGATATGGAAAAGCTGTTTTCCCTGATGGATCAGAATCGAGAAATCGCCGATTTGCCCAATGCACCAGCCTTACACATTGAAGCCAAACAAGGCGGCGCGATTGTGTTCTCGCATGTAGATTTCAGTTACGAGCCGAATCGCCAGATCTTGTTTGATGTCGATTTCACGATACCCGCAGGTACAACCACGGCTGTCGTCGGTCATAGTGGTTCAGGCAAATCAACCTTGTCGCGCTTGTTGTTCCGCTTCTACGATATTCAATCGGGCAGCATTACCGTTGGCGGGCACAATATTCTCAACGTCACGCAACACTCTCTGCGCCAAGCCATTGGTATCGTGCCACAAGATACCGTGCTATTTAACGACACGATTGAATACAATATCGCTTACGGTAAGCCCGGTGCCAGTCACGATGAGATCGTCGCGGTTGCACGCGCGGCCTTCATTCACGACTTTATCGAAACCCTGCCAGACGGCTACGCGACCATGGTGGGTGAACGCGGATTAAAATTATCGGGCGGTGAAAAACAACGCGTCGCAATCGCCCGCACTTTGCTCAAAAATCCGTCCATCATGATTTTTGATGAAGCGACCTCGGCGTTGGATTCCAAATCGGAGCAAATGATACAAGCGCAACTGAAAGAAATCGCCAAAACCCGTACCAGTTTGGTGATCGCGCATCGGCTTTCAACGATAGTCGACGCAGAACAGATTTTGGTCATGGATAAAGGTCGCATTATCGAGCGGGGCACGCATCCACAATTGCTCAGCGCGAACGGCGCGTATGCCCAAATGTGGCAAAGGCAGCAGCACAAAGATGCGCAGGCTGAAAGCGACACTGAGATTGAAACCGACGCGGCATAGAGCGGCGTAGAAAATTAACGACACCAAAGCATAGGTAAAGTAGAAACAGCATGGAAACCAAGTGGTTAGAAGACTTCGTCTCATTGGCGGAAACCAATAGCTTTAGTCGCTCCGCCGAATTGCGCCATGTGACGCAACCGGCGTTCTCGCGTCGCATTCAATCTTTAGAAGCATGGGTCGGCACGGACCTGATTGACCGCACCTCCTACCCAACCCGCCTAACCCACGCAGGTGAAGTATTTTTTGAACAAGCGATCGCCATGTTGGGGCAAATGAATAATGCCCGCGCCTTATTGCGCGGCAAGCGTACCGCCACCCAAACCATGATTGATTTCGCGGTCCCGCATACGCTTTCCTTGACGTATATGCCGAAATGGTTGAGCGCGTTGCAAACGTCTTTTGGTGAAATCCGCAGTCGCCTCCTGGCCTTAAATGTGCACGATGCGGTGATGAGCTTAGTCGAAGGCGGCAGCGATTTACTGCTGTGCTACCACCATCCGAATCAACCCCTACTGCTTGACCCTGCGCAGTACGACATGATACGCATGGGCAGCGAGACCGTGCGTGCCTATGCGCGCTGCAATAAAAATGGCGAAGCCGAATTCAACTTGCCAGGTAGTGCGGAACATCCGTTGCCGTTTCTCAATTACGCTAACAACGCCTACCTCGGCCGCATGGTCGACCAAATTCTTAACGACACCAGTACGCCACTGCATTTGGATAAATGCTACGAAACCGATATGGCAGAAGGCTTAAAAATGATGGCGATGGAGGGCCGCGGCGTCGCGTTTTTGCCCGAGTCCGCGGTGGTGAATGAACTCAAGCAGAAGCAATTAGTTCGCGCCGATCGTGGCCTGAATGCCTGGCAAGTGACCATGGAAATTCGTTTGTACCGTGAACGCCCTTCGGCGCATAAAGCAGGCAAGCCCGTGGTTTCGCGCTTATGGGCGCATCTCGAACAACAAGCACGCGAAGCGAATAAAAACAAAAAACCGGCTAGTCGGGCGAAGGCGAGAAGCTGATTTTTTCGACTTCGTTTGGTTTTTAAATCTCGCCGCAGAGGCGCGGAGGGCGCAGAGAAAAACCTCTCAACACAGAGACACAGAGACACAGAGGAAAGGCGAAGGCAACGAACGATGATTTTCTTTTTCTCGGTGCCGCTTTCGTAAAGCGCATGTTACTTCTTTGGTGAGAGATTTCGATCGGTCTCATTACGAATGCGTTCGTCAACACGCACGCTGGTAACTACGTGAAAACAACCATACTTCAATATGTATTTTCTTGAAACGCTTTATTTAATGGCGGAAACTTGCATATTTTTTTAAATTTTGTGGGAGTATGCAAATTGATGCGGCTTTTTCTTAAACGCATCGGTACGCACTCTAGGCCTGTAAAGTCTTGCTTGCCCATAAATGGGCTGCCACCAAGGAGCGCCATGGCGCGTAGTTTTCTAGCCATGCTTTCGCCTCGGCCTCGCTGATTTTTTCTTGCGCGCCAAGTAAATTTTGCAAAGCACTTCTGACCACCACGTCGCCATGCAGGGAACAATCTGCATACCCTGCGCCACGCATCATGGCGTAATTAACCGTCCATGGGCCCACGCCTTTGATTGCCAATAATTGCTCGCTCAGTGCCGCATAGTCTTGTGCGGATGCAGGTGCGTCGCCATTGGATGTAGGGGAATCCAAGCGTAATTCTCCGCTCAGCACTAGTTGGGCAATGCGTAAAATCGTGGCGGATTTGGCGCGTGAAAACTTCAATTCGCCCAATTGATCCGCGTCTAGCTTGGCCACCGCCTGCGCATCAGGGTGACATACCAAACCTTGAGAATGGCGAATATTCGTCAACTCGATTAAGCGGCGGCGCAATTGGATCGCAAAGCTCACCGTGATCTGCTGCCCCGTTATCGCCCAGACCAGTGCTTCAAACACGGTGGGTACCATCGCAATATTTAAACCAGCTTGACGTTGAACAAGCCTGCCGAGATGCGGATCTTTCGCATATTTCTTTTCAAACTTTTGGGTATCAAAATGTAGTCCCAATAAGCGTTGACCTAAGCCGATTAATTCGGCTTCTGTGAGAGCGGCTCGACCATCGCAATGCAATTGCACGGTCGCGTGTTTCGTAAAAAAATCGATAGAAATTTGGCAGGGTATGCCTTTTAACACGACCGCTTTGCGCAGGCGAGTGTCACGCACTTCTTCTGAAAGTGCCGTGACATCACGGGCGTGAAAACTAAGAATATCCTGCGACCGAAATCCCTTTGGTAGCGGAATGTCACATGCAAACTCGGTTGCACTTGGTATGGTCTTCGTTGCCATGGCATGCCTGATTTAATCAAAAAAATATCTTCGCATGGATGACACTTCTGCACAACCAACTGCATAAGCAGTGAACGAGTGTTCGCTGCCGCTTACAGTTCTTTCTCCAGCTTTAACAACGCCGCTTTACGCGCCACGCCCCAGCGATAGCCCGATAAACTGCCGTCAGAGCGCACGATACGGTGACAAGGAATCGCGAGGGCAATTTGGTTTGCCGCACAGGCGCTTGCTACGGCTCGTGCAGCATTCGGTTGCCCAATTTTTTCCGCCAAGGCCGTGTAACTCAAGGTCTGGCCGGGCGGTATGGTTCGTAACGCTTGCCATACACGTTGCTGAAACATTGTGCCTTGCAGATCAAGTGGCAAAGCGGCTAGAGAATCGGGTTGTGAAATTGATTGCAAAATTTGTTCGGCGTAGGCTTGCATCTGGTCTTCGGCCAGCATCAACGTGGCATGCGAAAAACGCTCACGCAGGCTGGCAATTAGCTCGTCCGCCTTGTCGCCAAATTCAATCGCGCAAATGCCGCGTTCGGTGGCGGCAATAATCACCTGACCTAGCGCGCATTCATGCACGGCGTAATGAATGATCGTGCCTTCGCCCTTTCGTTGCACCTGTTTCGGCTTCATCCCTAACATCGCGTTCGCGCCTTCGTAAAATCGACTTGAAGAGCTAAAA
>JAIETO010000184.1 GCA_019745005.1 Burkholderiaceae bacterium | reverse complement strand
TTTTATGAAGTCTTTGACCTCATGGAACGGGGCGCACCCCGTGAAGCGATTAATGCTTGTTTAGAAGGCGAAAAAGCGTTTCCAAAGTATGCAGTGGACTTCATGCGCTTGCGTGCTGAACTGCACGTGGTACTGGGCGAAGCGGTGGAGGCGGAAGCACTGTATGCCGCCCTGTACGAGCTCAAGGCGGTGGCATGGGCAAAGTTAGGTTTGGCAAAAACCTTGTACATGCAAGGTCGTTATCAAGAAGCAGAAAGTATTTTGAAGGTCTTGGTGGGCGAGAACGATAAGTACATGGACGCCTACGACTGGCTGGCGAAAACCCATGAAGCCATAGGCGAGTTACCAGAAGCCAAAGATGTACTCGATACAGCGGTGAATGTCTCACCACATGCGGTGCGTCGCTTGCGCAAATTAGGCGAAATTGCTTTACAAACGGGTGACCTTGATAAAGCCGAAGCGACCTTAAAAAAGGTGGTCAGTAAAGCGAAGTTTTCTGAATTTCGTGACCCCGAAGATCATGTGAAACTGGTCGATGCCTTGGTCAAAAAAGGCGACCATAATCAAGCCAAGTCAGTCATCCGCGACCTTGAAAAAAGTATGATCGGCTTGAAAAAAACCGCCGCCTGCAAGGCGATTTCTAGCGCCATGGTACATGCCGTCACAGGTGACGTGCGCCTGATTGAAGAGCTAGATGCGGCAGTAGCTGCCAGCCGCGAAGATATCGGCTTATCGAACGATATGAAGCTGGGCTTGGCAAAGAGCTGTTTAGAGAATAATTTAGAAGACGCGGCGTCTGAAGTGATTATGGACGTGATGCGCAACGCGCCGAATCAAGCCATGGTGACCAAGGCCATGGGCGTGTTTGAAAGTGCAGGTAAAGGGCATCTTGGCAAAGAACTAGCGCAGCGCAGCCAAAAAGAAGTCATGGACTTGGTGGCCATGGGTGTGCAAAAAGCCAAAGCGGGTGATTTCCGTGGCTCGGTTGAATTAATGGCCTCCGCCGTGAAAAAATCGCCTGAGAATCCGCAAGTGGTGATGAATGCCGCCTTGGCTGCCCTGAAGTGTCTGGAAAATATGGGCTGGGATCACCAAATCGGCATGCAAGCGCGGCAATACATTGAGGCTGCGGCGCGGATTGATCCAATGAATCCGCGTCTGAAGGCGATTCGTGGTTTGTATGACGAATTGCAGAAGAAGTACGGCATCGATGCCGTGCGAACCAAAATAGGCTAATCCTTGTTAGAACAAGCGACAGCATGACGGAACCAAGCAAGCCCTCTGAAGCATTAAAAGTCCCGTCGCTTGCGGCAACGTCGGCGAAAGATCGACTGCTGGCTAAAATCCAAGAAGACCCCAGCATGCCCACCTTGGGTGTCGCGGTTGCCAAGGTTGTGGAAATCACCTCGTCCAGCGCTGATTCGGTTTCCACCTTGGCGCATTTCGTGTTGGCCGATGTGGCGCTTACACAGAAAATTTTGCGCCTCTCCAACACGATTCATTATCGCAACGTTAGCAGCCCACCGGTGACCACCATCTCGCGGGCAATCTATTTATTGGGTTTTAACGCGATTAAAAATAGCGCGATGGCCATGTTGTTGGTGGATGGTTTTGCCAATAAGCGCCAAGCCTATAACGTGCGTAAAGAGCTGATTCACTCGCTTTGCGCCAGCATGATCGCCAGTGAGTTGGCGCGTCAGGGCAAATTCCCCGACGCGGAAGAATGTGCCGTCGTGGCCTTGTTTAAAAACATCGGCAAAGTTCTGGTCGCCTCGTTTGATCACCAATTGCACGAGCAAATACGCGTGCGCCAAACGGTGGAGCCGGAACAAGCATGGGAAATCGTTACCGCTTTGCTCGGGTGTAGCTATCAACGCTTTGGCGAGCTCGTGCTGCAAGAATGGAAAATGCCCGAAGGCATCATTCAAGCCTTGCAACCGTTACCACACGGCGAATTAAAAAAAGCCACGCACCGCATGGAATGGTTGCGTCAAGTGGCGAGTTTTAGTGATGAGTTAGCGAGTTTGTTAATCCATGGCGAATACGATGAGAGCAACGCAGATATGGTCGCCCGTTGCGAGCCGCTGATTAAGCGCTATGGCCGTTGTCTGGAAGTCGATCAAGAAAGTTTGGAAGACATGTTGCGCCGGGTGGAAACCGAAACGCGCCAATTGGCCAATAGTATGGACATTGCGATGCCTTCGTTTTGGACAGACGGTGCGAACGCGCAAATTCGCGTCAGCGAAATTGGTAGCGAATTCATGTTACGCAATTTAGATGCGGAAAGCATGCACGAAGCGCCGCGTTATCCTAGTGGTAAGCCGTCGAATGCACGTGATTTGCTCCTCGCTGGCGTTCAAGATGTGACGCAAATGTTGGCGGCCGATCAAGTCAAATTGAACGATATGTTCCTGCTGGTTTTGGAGACTTTGTATACGGGCTTGGGCTTTCGCTTCGCCACAATTTGTTTGCGCGATGTGCAGCATTCACGCTATACGGCGCGCGCATCCTTAGGGCATTTGTACATGGAACGGCAAAAAGGCTTCGTCTTACCAACCAGCCCTGAAGACACTTTGTTTCATGTCGCCATGATCAATAACAACGATTTGGTCGTCGCAAATGCCC
This sequence comes from Burkholderiaceae bacterium, assembly GCA_019745005.1. Taxonomy (GTDB): domain Bacteria; phylum Pseudomonadota; class Gammaproteobacteria; order Burkholderiales; family Burkholderiaceae_D; genus Undibacterium. Next base: position 7,562 of record JAIETO010000184.1, on the reverse strand, counting down.
TGCATCCCAAAATCCAAGGTTTGCTGCCTGCATGGCATAAAAAATTGTTACCTGATACACGCAGTTTCATGATTCTGCCCTTAGTGGTGAACCATAAGCCGTTGGGTTTCTTTTACGCCGACCGCGTGCACACCGCCGAAGAAGGCGTGCCTGCTGATGAAACTTCCCTGATTAAAACCTTAAAAAGCCAATTGATTACGGCCATTGTGCGTAAGTAAATGTGACCTTGGCGTTTAGTTTTGATAAGGCTAAAAATCGCATCGTCAAATCTGAAATTCACACTAAGGGAATTTCTTGCTTGCGCGCCAAGGCCGTAATGTCTTGCCACAAGGTCATTTGGTTTAAGAGGCGCGTGGCTGGGTCAAGCATGGCATTGAGATTGAAAAATCGCTCCAAGCCCGTTTCATCAAATTGACTGGATTGCGAAAAATTGATGCGCTTGTACTGTTTTTGGTAGGCCAATAAAAGATCGCCTGGCGTATCTTTGTGCCAAGCCTGCATCAAGCCGCCTACCAACAGCGCCGCATCTGTAGTTTGTTCTTGCGTGCGCGGATTTTTGCTACTCATGGCATCGCGAAAATCCAGCAAGCGGGGGAAGTAAAATCGCTTAATCCAGGGCGCTGGAATGCCATTGGCGACTTGTAAAACCGCGCTGCGCCAAAGCTTCCAACTCTTCTCCGCATTGCCGTTATCGATGAAGCGCGCGTCAGCCTCCATTAAGCAATCTTGTGCCAAATGAATTTCCAACACGACGGGCAAGCCAGCATGCTGGGCTATGCCCTCCAGCTCGGGCATGGCGGGCTTTTCTCCATGCGCACTCTGCAAAGCATCGACAAAACGTGCCATGACTTCCTGATGGCTTTGATGCAGCTTGCTGGTCGCTTCGCAAAATGCCGCGCAGGCAGAAAAGTAGGCCATGAGTTCACCAATGTCGATGCCTTCATCGCTGCGTGCAAGCGGCGGATGTTCACCCAAGGCCAAAGCGACGCGCGGGGTATTGGGTGCTAAGCCATTACGCAGGATAGGATAAAGCTCAGTAGTGACGGTACCGAATTTCACGACCAATCCGGCGGGAAGAAAAAAAGAAGTCATCGATAAAAATTAGAAATAAAAGGGAGTATTGCTATTTTTACTGCATCTTGCGCTTATTTTGTAAGCTCAAACATAATATACCCAATATAGTATGCTTATCGGAAGGCTATGTTCAGATTGGGTGTTAATGAAACTCATTCGGAATGAAAAAGATCAAAACCTCTCAACACAGAGGTAAAGCATTGCTTTACAAAAGAGACACGGAGCAAAGCAAAAAGCCGTTGTTCTTTCTCTTCGTTTTTCCTCTGAGCCTCTGTGTCTCTGTGTTGAATGGTTTGTTTTTTCTTCGTAATAAGCGGTTTTACTTTTATCAACATTCAATCTGAACATAGCCTATCGGAAGTAGCTTAGAACAAAGACAGATTCACACCAAACAAAACTAAGCAGCCAAGTATTGCGAATAGCGCCGCTGCAATCCAGCGCACAATATGAAACGGAAAATTCGGCGCGGCAATTTTGCCTAGTAACACGGCTGGTACATCTGCCAACATCATACCCAAAGTGGTACCTGCAATGACTAAAGTTAAGTTGTCATACTTTGCTGCAAGCGCCACGGTGGCAAGTTGTGTTTTGTCGCCAATCTCGGCGAGAAAAAATGTCACGCAGGTCAGCAGGAAAACACCATATTTTCCGTCGTTAATTGTCGTAGAGTCCATTTCATCCGGTTTCAGGGTCCAAGCGGCAATACCTAGGAAGGATAAGCCTAGCACCCAGCGCATGACATCTGGCGAAACGTGTTGCACTACCCATTGCCCAAAGAAGCCCGCAAGCGCATGGTTAGCCAGTGTGGCGACAAGAATGCCAAGGATAATCGGCACGGGTTTTTTATAGCGCGCGGCGAGCAGCAATGCCAGCAATTGGGTTTTATCACCGATTTCACCTACGGCAACGGCGAGGGTAGAGACGAGAAAAGCTTCCATAATTGTGTGCGGGAAGGGCGAGTCGTTAAGTAGAACTAATGATACAGACAGCATTCGCCCATCCCTAGGTAGCAATGCTGAAAATATCAAAAGTCTCGCCAGATCAAAATATGTCTTTGACTCAACGCGCCATGATCGACTGTTGGGTCGAATCAAGTATGTTGACGCGTTGCTTTTCCTTTGTTGAAAAAGCGGCTACTCCCTCATGATGAAGGCCCTGATTATACGCATAAGTTGCAATGCGCCGTATTGACCTTCAAGCACGTGCAAGAAGGTCAACACAGCAAATTGCGTTTTCTTGCTGATTTACTTGGCGCTAAGCGTGATCTCCTTGCGATTGTCGCGAGAGACGCGATCAATCATTTTGTTATACGGGTCCACGCCAACTTCAAATGGCTCTTCTTTGACGGTGATGGTCACGCTGGGCTCGTTGCCTTGCAATACGCGTTTCTCGATGAACAAGACCCGCTCATCTTTTTCTTTGGCCCCTTTAGCGCGTGCAAAGACAGCAATTTCCACGGGTTCATCATAGCTGCGCGCAGTTTCTTTGCCTTTGCCGTCCGCTTCAAATTTCGCCAGATGGAGTTTCATGGTGACATCCCATAAGCCATCGGCGCGTTTGTTTGCTTTGGCTTCGACCACCCGATTATCGTAGAACACAATCTTTTCAAACAAATCAGTGATCAAGGCTTGCTTGTCTTGTGGTGCCTCGGCGCGAATCATGTCCAATAAAGCTTGGCTATTCGTGTAGGGCGCCGTCTGAAAGGCATTGGCTTTTAAAAAGCGTTGCAGCGCGCGATTTAATGCGTCTTCACCGATTTCATCACGCAGGCGGTAGAACACTAAGCTCCCTTTACGGTAATGAATGTATTGCTGATTTTCGACCCGATACAAGGGTTGCTCTTCGACTTGCTCGCCTGCGCGGCTACTCAGATAACGATCAAGTTCGTATTTGAGGTAGCGACGCATTTTCTCTTTGCCGTATTCTTTTTCCATGACCATCATGGCGGAATATTGCGCCAAACTTTCAATCAACATGGTTGAGCCTTGCGTGGCCGCACCCACCACTTGATGCCCCCACCACTGATGCGCAACTTCATGCGCCGTGACATAAAACACATAGTCAACATCGTCCTTGTTGCGCAGATCAGCAATAAAGCCTATGCCTTCCGAAAACGGAATGGTATTGGCGAATGATTGCGCAATTGATCGGTATAACGGAAATTCCAAAATCCGCACCTGCTTATGTTGATAAGGCGTGAATTGCGTCGTGAAATAGTCGAGCGACTTTTGTGTTCCTTCAATCATTTTATCGACGTTGTATGCATGCTTTTTGTCGTAGTAAATTTCGATTGGTAGGTCTTTCCATAGCGCTTTTTTTACTTCCCATCGTGCCGAAAGATAGGCAAAGAAAGACACCATCGGCTGGTCCATTTTGTAATGGAAATAACGCCGTCCATTTTCTTCCCAAGTCTTTTGCAAATATCCGGGTGCCAGCGCGATCTGGTCGGCACTCGTAGAGATCGTGGTTTCAAAATTGATCCAATCCGCTTCTGCACCGAACACGTTGTTCGCGCGCGCCGCTTGGTCTTCGAGTTTTGCCATACGCGTTGGCTCGCCTAAGCCACGCTTGCGTCGTTCATTCCTATCGATGAGCTCAACATTGTTGTTGTAGCCAAAATGGGGAAAGAAATTCGCGTTATTGAAAAACGTGCCGTTCAGATTAATCGAGTTTGGTTCGCCACTGTTGGTAAAGCCGGGATTGGTGACAACCACATCGAAATCCAAGGCTAATTGATCGCCTGGTGCCAGTGGCGTAGCCAATTGCAGAATTTGAAAGCCGTATTTGGGTTCATCGAGCTTCACTTGATGAGGTGGCAGATTGCGCCAGGTGGTTTTCACGTCAATATCACGTTGTATGCGCAGCGTATCAAGTGGTTTATCAGTGCGGTTCTGCAAGATGTAATGCCCCGCAATATTGACCTTGCGCTCGGCGGGGAAAATATCAACCGCTGCTTTTACATCAATTAATTTGGGGTGCGGCAAGTCTTGATATTGCTTGAACTTCTTCTCGTAGTTCGCCTGCAGATCCATACGTGCATCGCTAGGAAGATAGGTGTTTAAGATATTGGTGTTGTAAAAAATCCATCCGCCCGTGCCAATAAAGCCGCACAAGCACAGTGCCAATGTCCAACCAGAACGTCCTTTCAGGTTCTGGAGTGCAAGTCGCGTGCGGGTCTTAAAATCATTTGACAAACCACGCACCCAAAAAGCCTGCGCAACGACCAACAGCGCGAGAACAAAAAAGCCCCAGTACGCGGCGAACCAGCGCCAGCCTTCAAGAAAATGACCATAGCCATTCATGTCCGAGTATGGAGTTGAAGGTAACCCTGCGATGTTGTAGAGGTTATGCTCCAAGTGCACAATGCCCAACACAATCTGCGAAATCACCAGCACGATCGTAAATAGGTAGCCGATAAACTTGTTATTTATAAGCACCTGTAATGCCACCGCTGTTAGCCCCAGTAATATAAACGGCACGGAGGAAAGCAAAACACCTTTGATGTACAAAGAAAGTTCAATCGGTGCGCCACCTTTGATGAGTTGGAAGGCGATTGCGGCAAGCACACCGGCCAATAGGAAAGTAACAATGACGCCCATTAAGGCGGCACTTTTTGCCACTAAAGGGGCCCAGTTTGGCACCGGCATCGCATCAACGACGTCGGCTATCTTGGCTTGTCGCTCTCTGAAAATTAATTCGCCGGCGTAAAAGGTCAAAATAATTAGTAACAGGAAACTAAAGCTGCCAATCAATACCTCTATCATGGTACGCGTAACTGGATAAACGGCAGTGCCATAGATCAATCCGCCTTGTGTGACGCCATTAACGAAGCTCAAAATTGCAATTAGCAACATCACCAAAAAAGGCACACTTTTAAAAACTGCTTTGGCGTCAAATCGAAAGATTGACCAGCACTGCGCCCAAGCAGTGTTCGTGCTAAAGATGGGTGCGGTGCGTTCGGCAGCAGTTTTTGTGCGAACGGTTTCGGTCTTCGCACTAATGGGCTCGTTTTTTCCCATTCGGCGCCGCCCAGTGCCAGCGCGCCGCGGCTTAAAGAGAACTAAGGTCGCTGCAAAGAAAACCAGCGCAACCGCTGTCCATAATGCGCGATTAGCAAGAATGAAGCCTTTAAATTCGGGTAAGCCCGCATTTGACTCTGCCGCAGAGAAATAACGCACGGTGCGGGAAAAAGAACGAACGCCAAACGGATCGATCAGAACGGCAATCCATTCGTTACTGATGTCGCGCGTGAATGCCCCAGCAACACCCCACAAGACAAAAAATGCAATCACGCCAACGTACACAAGTAGCATTGATCTCGTGGTTGCCGCCAGTAGCATTAACAATGCGCCGATGAAGAGCAAGTTCGGAATCACCAAAACCGCGAAACTCCAAAGGTAGGCGTGCAAACTAAATGGACCAAGCCGCGCGGCATCGACCCAAGGCATGAGTGGACCCAACATAATGCCAAGAGCGATCACAGCGAAAATCGCCATGCAAGCGACGAGACCAGCCAGGAAGCGGCCAATCAGGTAATCATGTTTGCGCATGGGTGTGGCAAAAATCATGTCAGAGATGCCAATTTCTGTGTCCCGCAAGACGGCGCCCGCGATGAAAATGGTCACGATAAACATAGAAATGAGTGTGAATGTGCCAAGTAACTGCGCAATCACGACGGGCGCATTACGATTCACATTGCCCACCGCGCCACCCACTTGAATCGCATCACTGCTGCTGGCGCCGAATGCTAAGGCACCGAGCACCAAAGCGACCACCCAAAGCAAAGGTTGCCGCAATTGATAACGCAAGTCGAATTTGAAGAATTCAAACCACATGTCTTTCCCCTTTTACCTTGTGACGGCGTTAGCAGCAGTCATACTGCTTTGCTGGCTGGCACGTAACTGCAGGAAATACACGTCTTCCAAATCAGGCTCCACCATCTTAAAGCCGTCATCCGGTTGCGATTCTGCAAAAACGTTGATTTGTGGCTTGCCGCCGACTAAGCGGGTGGCAAGCACATTAAACTGTTTTTGGTATTCGGGGAGTTCGGTTTTAGTGATGCTTTTGCGCCAAATTTTGTTTTTTAGTGTGTCGATGGCGGATTGCGGTGCGCCTTGTACCAAGACTTCACCTTTGCCTATCATCGCCATGCGTGGACATAGGTCGGTCACATCCGCGACGATGTGAGTCGATAAAATGATGACGACGTTTTCACCGATCTCGGATAAGAGATTCAAGAAGCGATTACGTTCATCTGGGTCCAAACCAGCCGTTGGTTCATCGACGATGACTAATTTGGGGGCGCCGATCAGGGCCTGTGCAATACCAAAGCGCTGTCGCATACCACCAGAAAATGTTCCCAAGGCGCGCTTGCGGGCTTCCCATAAATTTGTTTGGCGCAGCAAGGCTTCGATCATTTCTTTGCGTACCGCCCGTTGGCTGATTCCCTTTAAGACGGCGAAATGGTTGAGCAAATCTTCCGCAGTCACTTTTGGATACACGCCAAAATCTTGGGGCAAGTAGCCCAACTGCCGGCGCAGGGCTTCTTTTTCTTTTAATACATCTAAACCATGAAATGAAATGCTGCCCGTGTCCGGTTCTTGCAAGGTGGCGATGGTTCGCATTAAGGAGGACTTTCCTGCGCCGTTGGGTCCCAGCAAGCCAAATAAGCCATTTGGTATTTCTAAACTTATGTTTTTGATAGCGTGAACGCCATTGGCATAGGTTTTATTCAAATTGGAAATCGAAAGCATGATGTTTCCTTTGTCGCGCGAAGGTGGAAGGATTGGTAAAGGGTTAATTCACTCAGCAAATGAAATGCGTAGCGTAATGTAACTTTTTGTAGGATTTTTGAAGGCGGAATGCGACGAAACGGTCTATTTTGCGACCAAATGCCTTGATTTGGCGTCTATTTAGGAATGCGGTCTGCGTCAATCTTTTAACTAAAATTTGAATTGGAGGCGTACTAAAAATAAAATCATGTCGCGGGTTTTAAAAAGCTATTGACACAGATTTCGAACTTCTGCATAATTCGGGGTTCCCTGCGGAGGGGTGGCCGAGTGGTTAAAGGCGACAGACTGTAAATCTGTTCTCTCTGAGTACGCTGGTTCGAATCCAGCCCCCTCCACCAAAGGAAAGAATTATGCGGCAGAAGTGGTAGCCCTGCGGGTGTAGCTCAATGGTAGAGCTGAAGCCTTCCAAGCTTATGACGAGGGTTCGATTCCCTTCACCCGCTCCAAGTTTTTCTTTGCACGTGGATATCAGTGCAAAAGCTGCCCTTGTAGCTCAGTGGTAGAGCACTCCCTTGGTAAGGGAGAGGCCACGTGTTCAATCCACGTCAAGGGCACCAAGACAGTTTTTAGGTTTAATTTGTCGGGCGTGTGCCTGAGTTCTCATCAATCGTTAGGAGTCTAAAATGGCAAAAGGTAAGTTTGAGCGCACCAAGCCGCACGTCAACGTAGGCACAATTGGTCACGTCGATCACGGTA
>JAIETO010000203.1 GCA_019745005.1 Burkholderiaceae bacterium | reverse complement strand
TTTTTTATACTCCGTCAAAAAAAATAAAAAGTATACTGTTTGCGCTTTATTTATAGGCAAAACAAAAATATACCCTACTGTGTATAAATAAATTTGTTGTTCCCTTTCACTTTTCCTGTGCGGGTCGACGACAGTTTCTCAACCGCACTATTTCCGCCGTCGGCTGCAGGAACCAGGAGACTAAGGCATACTTGCGGCGAGCGATTGAAGCTGGAACAAATCGACCCACATCGATTCTGCTTCTAGTCTCACACGATCGATCATGCTGGCAAACCAGCGTTGATTAACACAAAGATCGGCGCACCCATCATCACCCACATAAATTAATAGGAGCTTCAAATGACAATCAAAATTGGTGAAAAACTACCCGCTGGGCATCTTGCAGAATTCGTCGAAGTGGAATCCGCAGGTTGCTCACTCGGACCAAACACTTTCAAAGTGGAAGAAATCACAAAAGGTAAAACCATCGCAATCTTCGGTTTGCCCGGCGCATACACGCCGACCTGTTCAGCTAAACACGTACCTGGCTATGTCGCGCATGCAGCGGCATTAAAGGCAAAAGGCGTAGATGAAATTTGGTGCATCTCGGTGAATGATGCGTTTGTCATGGGCGCGTGGGGACGTGATCAAAAATCAACCGGTATCGTTCGCATGATGGCCGACGGTAACGCAGATTACAGCAAGGCTTTGGGCTTGGATGCTGATTTCAGCAAATTTGGCATGGGCACACGTTCGCAGCGTTACTCCATGCTGGTCGTCGATGGCACGGTCAAGCAATTGAATATCGAAGAAGGCGGTAAGTTTGAAGTCTCGAATGCCGAAACCATGTTGTCGCAATTAGCATAAATTCGCATAAATTCGCCTAAGTTGATAGATGCAGTAAGTGCATCTCTGATGCAAAAAAGCCGGTCATTTGATCGGCTTTTTTTACGACGCGCGTTGCAGAATAGTTGACATCACCTGGAAACCCATACGCGCATAAAATCGCATGGCGTCTCGATTGAAGTTTAAAACCTCCAAGCGGACTTCGTGTGCATCCTGCTGTTGCCCCCATTGAATTGCCGCATTCATCAAGTTCTCTCCAATCCCTTGTTTTCGCTTGGCTTCTGTGACAACAATGGTGCCAATGCGGCAGATGCGTTTTACATTCAAAAACGGAACAGCAGTATTTTCACTCCAACTAACCGAAGCAAATCCAAGCACGGCGTGGTCGCATTCCGCGACAAAAATAGTGGACTGCGCCCCTTGGAGAAGCGCCAACCAAAATGCTTCCTCGCGTACGTGATCGGTCTGCGCGACAAAAATCTCAGGCACATGTTGATGGTGGTGACGATTGATTTCTTCGCTAAGCAAACAAATTCTTTGAAGATCAGCATTCTCAGCTTGGCGGATGTGGACTTTTGTAGCATCTGACATGGTTTTCATGTTTTCTTTCTTCGCTAATTTTGCTGTAACTATATAATCGTTACATGCTAAAACAAAGAACCATCTCGCAACAAGTAAAGACCATTGGCGTTGGTGTCCATTCAGGTACCAAAGTTGATCTGATTTTACGTCCCGCGCCGATTGATGCTGGCATCACTTTCACACGAATTGACTTAGTTCCGCCTGTACAATTTCCTGCAGGCGCGCTGCATGTGGGCGATACGCGTATGGCATCAACGTTAACCAATGGGTCAGCGCGCGTCTCCACGGTGGAGCATTTACTTTCTGCCTGTTCGGGTTTGGGCATCGATAATTTGTATATTGATGTCAGCGCCGAAGAAATTCCTATCATGGACGGCTCTGCCTCTTCTTTTGTGTACCTGCTTCAACAAGCTGGCTTACAAGAGCAAGCAGCGCCAAAAAAATTTATTCGTGTTCTAAAGTCGGTCGAAATTCGCGAAGGCACAGGTGCTACTGAAAAATGGGCGCGGCTCGATCCCTTCGAAGGTTTTAAGCTCAACTTCTTTATTGAGTTTAATCACCCAGCGGTGGATGGTACGACACAAACTGCCGAAGTGGATTTCGCCAAAATTTCATACGTGCGCGATGTCGCCCGCGCACGCACTTTCGGTTTTATGCAGGACGTAGAAATGTTGCGTGGTATCGGGCTTGCACGTGGCGGCTCCATGGAGAATGCAATCGTGATGGATGAATATCGAATTTTAAACACCGATGGATTGCGTTTTGACGACGAGTTCGTGCGCCATAAAATACTCGATGCGATTGGCGATTTGTATTTGGCGGGTCATGCGTTTTTAGCCAGCTACACCGCGCATAAATCTGGCCATGGTTTGAATAATCAGCTTTTGCGCGCTTTACTCGCGCAGCCTGACGCCTTTGAAATCATCAGCTTTGATGAAAATAACCCACCGCCATTCTGTTACGCTGACCAAATCCAACGTGAGTGGCATCTGCTGTAGGTTTTGATCTTTTTTTCATGCGCCGTCGTGCCTACTCCCTAGGCGCATGCCGACGCACCAAGCGTTCAAGCGCAGCCAACAAATGTTCGTTTTGTTTGGACTTTTCCAAAGTATTTTCTAAGTTTTTAAACGCTAGCACCGCTTGCTTGCTCAAGTTTAATTGCTTATTTAATACGGCTCTGGCTGTGATCGGCTTAACTTGTACTTTGATACGGATTGCGTTAATCTGCCAACCCCGCTGTTGCAAATGAGCTTGCAATTTAGGTAATTGTTGTTTGAGCTTGCTGGCAAGTGCGGCGTTTGGTGCTGATAGCGTTAATTGTTCTTCATTGAGTTGCAAAATCTCGCAGCGATGAAACATGCTGGGAAGAACCGCTTCACACTCTTTTTGTAATGTGGCATTGCGCCGTATCGTGGGTAAGAGGGGCGCAATCTTGTCATTGGTTTGTAAGTACGTGGCAATGCCGCTAGCGGTAGGCAATTTTTTGCCGCGTTTGATATTGAATGGATTAATCGGCGCGTGATTGCTTAAGGGTTTTCTCATAGGTAAAACCTTAGCATAGTTCACCAATGCGATGCGCGCCTGCATCCTTAAATATAAATCGAACTATCATAGGAGACAACGATGCAGATCATTGTCATGCATTCGCGTTTTACACAGGCGAAGTCAATTACTTTGACGGCCAATCATCTGATATTTGGGTTGATTGGTTTTTTCCTCGTGACGATACTTTTTTCTGCCTTCATGGCTGCGATGACTTTACGTTTAGCGTCCGCAGATATGCCACTCTTCAAAGCGTTTGCGCCCGCGCAGACCGTGAGTTCGCTAGGCGATACACCGCAAGCAAAAGACAAATACATGAAAGAAAACTTAGCCGCCTTAGCAGTCAAGGTCGGCGAAATGCAGGCGCAATTGATTCGTCTGGATGCTTTAGGTGAGCGGGTGCAAGGCTTGGCGGGCGTAAAACCAGAGGAGTTTAATTTTAAAGAATTGCCAGGCCGGGGCGGTGCGGAATCAAGCTCAGTGTTACCAGCAAAATCGTTGAATCTTGATGAATTTCAAGCAACTTTGGATTTGCTGTCAAAAGAGGTGGACTATCGTTCAGACTATTTGAACGTGGTTGAATCCAAGTTAATCGGGTTTAAGCTTCAAGCTAAAATGTTACCGACTGTGCAACCAGTCAATGTCAGTTACAACGCTTCAGGCTTTGGTTGGCGGCTCGATCCGTTTAACGGCACAAGCGCGTTTCACGAAGGAATTGATTTTTCTGCGCCGACGGGAACACCCATCGTGGCAGCCGCAGGCGGCGTAATCGTTTCGGCTGAATACCATCCGCAGTTCGGCAATATGTTGGAAATTGATCATGGCGGCGAGATTCAAACTCGCTACGCCCACACCTCAAAAATCTACGTCAAAGTCGGCGATATCGTCAAGCGTGGTCAGCATATTGCAGATATTGGGTCGACAGGTAGGTCAACAGGGGCGCATCTGCACTTTGAAGTGCGCGTAAAAGATGTGCCACAAAACCCCCATAAGTTTCTCAGCGCAGGCGCAACGGCGGGGCAAAATGCGTTGCTAGGCTTGGCAAAATAAAAATTATTGCTCGTCAATTCAGCCAGTTCGTATTCGCAACTTGCGGCAAAAAACAACTTTTTTCAGGCAAGGCGGCTTATTCGCGCTGTTTCTCGCTGGTCCTCAAACGCAGGCGGTTGATATTTTTAGTTTCGCCACCATTTCTTGTTCCTAATTCCATTTCGAAATCAATTGTGTCAAGGCGACCAGTCGCAGACAGTGCTGTGACATGGCAAGGTGAATGCAACAACGGCAAGATTGCTTTAGAAGTGGAAGAACAAGCGTCTTAAGCGGTTTTACTAGCAGGGGCAGGAACGGGTTTGCGTGGTAAAATCGCCAGTTCGTCGTTAGTTAGTCGTCATCGCCATTGAGCGAAAAAACGCGTTAGCGCGTGATTCACTTAGTGGTATTTACCAATTCAATTATTCATTCAAAGCATGTCATTCCTGACCAAAATTTTCGGTAGTCGTAATCAACGCCTATTGAAGCAATACCAAGCAACGGTGCGTCAAATTAATGCACTCGAACCCACGTTGGAAGCCCTGTCGGACGAACAGCTCAAGGCAAAAACAAACGAGTTCAAAACGCGCCTAGGGAATGGCGAAACCTTGGATCAGTTACTGCCAGAAGCCTTCGCGGTCTGCCGCGAGGCAAGTAAGCGCGTGCTGAAAATGCGCCATTTCGACGTGCAAATGATAGGCGGCATGGTTCTGCACTACGGAAAAATCGCCGAAATGGGTACGGGTGAAGGTAAAACCTTGATGGCGACCCTACCGATTTACTTGAATGCCTTGTCCGGCAAAGGCGTGCACGTCGTAACCGTGAACGACTACTTGGCACAGCGCGATGCTGAATGGATGGGCACACTGTACGGTTGGCTTGGCTTAAGCACCGGCATTAACTTGTCGCAAATGGCGCATGACGTGAAGCAGAGCGCGTATGCGGCCGATATTACCTACGGCACAAATAATGAATATGGTTTTGACTATTTGCGCGACAACATGGTGTTTGAAGCCAAAGATCGCGTACAACGTAGTTTGAACTTTGCAGTGGTCGATGAGGTGGATTCGATTTTGATCGATGAAGCCCGCACGCCGTTGATTATTTCTGGTCAGGCAGAAAATCATACCGAGCTGTATTACAAAATTAACGAAGTACCGAAACTGTTGACCTTGCAAATCGGCGAAGAGACGCCTGACGGTAAAGGTAAGATTGAAGTCCCTGGCGATTACACCAAAGATGAGAAATCGCACCAAGTTTTGCTGACGGAAGCAGGGCACGATAAGGCTGAACAAATTCTCACGCAAATGGGCTTGCTGCCTGAAGGCGCATCGCTTTACGACGCGGCGAATATCTCCCTCATCCACCATTTATATGCCGCACTGCGCGCTCATGCGCTGTACCACAAAGATCAACATTACGTGGTTTTAGATGGCGAAATCGTAATCGTTGATGAATTTACTGGCCGCATGATGACAGGCCGACGCTGGTCAGACGGCTTGCACCAAGCGGTGGAAGCCAAAGAGGGCGTCAAGATTCAAAATGAAAATCAAACCTTAGCGTCGATTACCTTCCAAAACTACTTCCGTATGTATAACCGTTTGTCAGGGATGACGGGTACGGCAGATACTGAAGCGTATGAATTCCAAGAAATTTACGGTTTAGAAACGGTCGTTATTCCACCAAATCGTCCTTCTGCGCGCAAAGATCGGCAAGATCAAGTGTATAAATCGGCGGAAGAAAAATACGGCGCGATGCTGATCGACATTCAAGATTGCTACGAACGCGGCCAACCGGTGCTGGTGGGAACGACCTCGATTGAAAATTCTGAGCTTTTGTCCGGCATTTTGAATAAGGCAAAGCTGCCGCACAATGTCTTGAACGCCAAGCAACATGCGCGTGAAGCGGAGATTATTGCCCAAGCAGGGCGGCCAAAAGGCATCACCATCGCCACCAATATGGCGGGTCGCGGAACCGATATTGTGTTGGGTGGTAACGTCGCCAAGCAAATTCAATTACTAGAAGCCGACACTTCGCTGAATGATACACAACGCGAACAATTGGCGCAGAAATTGAAAGACGAGTGGCAGTCTCTGCACGAGCACGTGGTGAATGCGGGCGGTTTGCACATCGTCGGTACAGAAAGACATGAATCACGCCGCGTCGATAACCAATTGCGCGGACGTTCAGGCCGCCAAGGTGATCCTGGCAGCTCGCGCTTCTACTTGTCTTTAGATGACCCCTTGTTGCGCATTTTCGCGGGTGACCGCGTACGCGCGATTATGGATAGGTTGAAAATGCCCGAAGGCGAGCCTATCGAAGCGGGCATTGTGAGCCGTTCGATTGAATCCGCCCAACGCAAAGTCGAAGCGCGCAACTTTGATATTCGTAAGCAATTGCTGGAATACGATGACGTAGCAAATGATCAGCGTAAAGTCATCTACCAGCAGCGTAACGAATTGCTCGAAGCGCAAGACATGACGGACCTCATTTCTTCCTTACGTTACGGCATGTTTGAGAACGTGGTGCGTGCCTTTGTGCCTGCTGAATCGGTTGAAGAGCAATGGGATATTCCCGGCTTACAAGCGACCTTAGCGAGCGAATGGGCGCTTGATTTGCCGCTCACGACAATGTTAGAGACGGATGCCAATTTGACCGATGAAGATATTTTGCATCGTGTGCAAGACGCCGCAAATGAAGCGTATCAGACAAAAATTGGCATTGTCGGTAAAGAAGCGTTTGCGGGCTTTGAGCGCAGCATCATGTTGCAAAGTATTGATACCCATTGGCGTGAACACTTGGCTGCGTTGGATCATTTGCGACAAGGTATTCATCTGCGCGGCTACGCACAAAAGAATCCGAAGCAAGAATACAAGCGCGAAGCGTTTGATCTGTTTGGCCAAATGCTCGATCAGATCAAGAACGAAGTTGTTAAAACGGTGGTGACAGTACGTATTCAATCGCGTGAAGAAATCGAAGCAGCAGAACAGCAGCTTGCGCAAACGCAGATTGAAAACGTACATTATCAACACGCCGACTTTGATGCGAGTGCAAGTCCAGAAGAAATGCTGGCACCAACAGCGGCACCAGAAACGGCTGATGTTGCAACCGAAACGCAGTACAAAGTTGGCCGCAATGACCCTTGCCCTTGCGGCAGTGGAAAGAAATTTAAACAGTGTCACGGCCGTTTAGCGTAATAGGCTGAGATTAAGTGTTGATGTAAACCGAGCTGCAAAAGGCAATAAAAAAGGATGGCTCGCCATCCTTTTTTTACTTCACCTGCTTAGTTATAGATGCTTACTTAAAGCGGTTTTGAGTTTTTGTAATTCGCGTTCAAGTTGTGCGAAGTCCTCCTCGGCATAATCGTCAAACAAGCGCTGTCCCTCGGTCACCACGTTAGGAAACGCCGTCTGAAATACGGCATCGCCCGCGTCGGTCAGTTTGACCAGCATTTGCCGTTTGTCTCCACCACCACGACACCTTGAGATCAAAGCTTTTTGTTCGAGTCGATCCAGCACACCGGTAAGCGTGCCTTTCGTAATCAGCGTGTTGTCGCCCAGTTCTTTGCACGACATCCCATCGGTATTGCCAAGCGTCGCGATGATGTCAAACTGTGATTCTGTCAGCCCACAACGGCGCACACTCGCGCTGGATCTTTTTTCAAACAACTGCATACATTCGGCCAACAGCCGAACACTGCGTAAATAGCGTTTATCCATGCGTTTATGTTCGAGATTGGCAGCGATATAGACAAAACCAAGCGCATATCGCTGCACACATCAAAGAAAATTATTCTGCTTTGACTGCTTCAACTTGAATGGAAAGTTTGACTTCCGGTGCAAAACCATACTTGATGCCGTAATCGACGCCAAAATCGGTGCGCTTAAACTCTGCCGTTGCGTCACCCCCGCATACTTCTCTTTTCAACGCTGGGTGCATGAAACATTTAAAACGGGTCATGGTTAGTGTCAATGGTTTGGTCACGCCATGCAGCGTAAATTCACCGTCGACGGATACCACTTTGTCACCATCAAATTTAACGGAAGTGCCTTTGTAAGTCGCAGTAGGAAACTGTTCCACGTTAAAAATATCTTTGCCCTTTGCATGCTCATTCATTTTGTCGTGGCCGAAATCCACGGATGTCATGTCGATGGTGATATCCACATTACCTGTTTTCGCCGCGCGGTCTAACACCACTTTTCCACTGGATTTGTTGAACTTGCCGCGCCACGACGACACGCCAGCGTGATCCGCTTCAAAGCTCGGATAAGTATGTGATGGGTCAATGTTGTAGGTCTGTGCGAACACAGGTGCGCTGCCAACAAGGGCCAGTACTGCAATAAGATGTTGTAGTTTCATTTGCTTCTCCAATTGAATGTAAGGCGCGGGAAAAACCCCGCAAGTTAATGCACGGCTAAAAAATTTACTGCGTGGTCACAACATGAAATTTGATAATCACTTCATCAGCTACGGTGCTGGTGTCTTTCCAATCACCTTCACCAATTGCATACGTCAAGCGTTTAATCGGCAAGCTGCCTTCGAACACAGTATTTGCACCTTCTTTTTTTATTAGCAAGGGAAAGCTGACATTGCTACTTTTTCCCTTAATGGTCAGCGTGCCGCTGACATCTAATTTGCCTGCGCCCGTCGCCTTCATCGCGGTGGATGCAAAAGTCGCTTTAGGAAATTGTGCGGCGTTGAACCATTCTTTCTTCAACACTTCTTTGTTGTATTCCACGTCGCCTAAATCAAAGCTCGCCACGTCAATTTCTACATTGGCTTTTGATGCGTCAGGTTTGTTGGCATCGTAATCAATATTGGCGGCAAATTTTTTGAATTTGGCATCCACCGGTACATTGATTTGCCTAAACGTGATGTTCACGCTGCTCTTGTTTGCATCCACTTTCTGTAAGGCTGCTGATGCCGTCACCGTTGCGCCTAGCGTCAATGCGGCTACAGCCAGCATCAAGCCACGTTTTGCCGAATTTTTCGATAAGCGAAGTAGCGAGCGAAGTGATTTCATCATGAGGTTTCTCCTGATTTGGTGGGTAGCATGCGGCGAAACATGCCGTCTTTATCGATCAACGCATGTTTCAGTGCCGCCGCCACATGGATGAAAAAAGCGGCCGCCAGCACCTTAGTTAAAACGATGTGACTGAGCTTTAAAATTGGCTTTAGCTCGGGGCTGGCAGGAATCAAAACGGGTAACTCAAAAAGCCCAAAATACACGACTGGGTATCCCGCGGCCAAAGTATAAAAATAACCGGACAGCGGCACGGCAAACATCAAAACGTACAGCAAAACGTGGGTCCAATGAGCGGCGTTTTTTTGCCATGCGGGCATAGTGCTTGGGTAAGGCGGTGCACCTTTAAATAACCTCGTGATCAGGCGCAACGCAACCAAGCCCAAAATCGTCACACCTATCCATTTATGCCAAGAGAACACCTTCAACTTAAAAGGACTAAAACTCAGATCGGTCATGATGCTACCGACGATGAACGCGACAATAATCAACAGCGCGATCAGCCAATGAAAAAAAATGCTTAGACGAGAGTAGCGTTGCATCATGGCGAATGTCACAATTAGTTCGAATTAGAACTAATATAGCAAAGAAATTCGAAACGTGTTGGCGTTTCTTCTTTTTATCTGAGTCCTCGGCACAAAGTAGCGAGGGGCCAAAGTTTGCTTCGAGCAGCGCACGTGTGCGGCTATACAGCAAGCACCGTAGCCGGAGCCGAACGAGCGAAATTTCGCCGCACAGTAAGTTGTGCAGAGGTTTCTATTTTTCAATCAGGAATTTTTCTATGCGAGCCAAAGAAGTCACCGAAATTCGCCCAGCAAACGCAACTGATGCAGCGAATCTGGCCGTGCTAGCCACTCAAGTCTGGCTCGATACCTATTGCAAACAAGGCGTGCGCCGCGCGCTATCTGAATACATTTTAAGTGAGTTTTCGCAAGAGCGATTCATGCAAAGAATCGCCGCCCCAGATCAGCGAATTTTGTTAGCAGAACAAGCCCAACATCTAGTCGGATTCGCCCGCATCGCGCTGGCGTCACCCATGCCCAAGCAAGCCGATCATCATGTTGAACTAACGACCTTATACGTGCAGCCCGCTTTCAAAGGGCAGGGCATAGGCACACATCTACTGGCCGCTGCGAAGGCGGTCGCACAAGCCCAATCGCAAGCACTCTGGTTTGGCGTCAACGCACAAAACGAAAACGCGCTGGCGTTTTATCAGCATGCTGGTTGCGTTGTG
>JAIETO010000274.1 GCA_019745005.1 Burkholderiaceae bacterium | reverse complement strand
GTAAATTCGGTAGCTGGGTTCAACTTGAATTCTTGTCTCGTTTAGGTTGTGCCCATCGATTACCAAGTAATCTTTACACCCCTGCTCCGTAAAGCACGCGGTAACGAATTCCCAGACTGCCCCGAGACAAATGCGCTCGTATTTATTTGTTTTACTTCTGCGAGAAGATAGATAAGCAGCTTCTAAGCGGCTTGAAGTTTTATCATCAACTTCAACACTTTCTCTCAAATCAATCCATGCGTATCGCGTCGATTCAAAGCCAAAACTCCTTTCTGAGTCGCACGGATACTCGTATTTTTGTTGCACGATGAACATGGGCTGGTCAGTTATACGGTTATCCTGCGTGCGGATCAGTTCGCCGATCTTTATTAGATCGCCTAGATGCACATCGCCAGCGCTTAATGTGTGGTCTCTGGCGCGCTCGTAGCCATCTTTAAAGCCAATCCAAGTTCGCTGCACAAAGTGAGAGACGTATTCACCGCGCTTGTTTTTCAACAATTGCAAGTTGTCGTTACTTCTCTCGAAAATCTCTCGTATTTGATCTTCAGTCATTTTTTTCATCCAGTTGTTTTCTTGGCTTCATGAACACATACCAATGCGTTAGACCCTTATTGCCGGAAAGTTGCCCGAACAACGGCTGAATGTCCGTTAAAGCCAAAACTTCACGAACCTTTACCTGCGTCTCGTTCCACTTGAAAACTAAAACGCCGTCATCATCAAGAACCCTGAAGCACTCCGCAAACCCTTGCCTTAAGTCATCCTGCCAAGCCTCAGATAACTTCCCATACTTCGCGGCCAGCCAGCTTTTAGCGCCAGCGCGAACCAAATGAGGCGGGTCAAATGAAACAAGTTTGAATGAACCATCTTCATAAGGGAGGTTGCGAAAGTCGAGCAATACATCCGGCTCAATTCTCAAGGTTCGCGTGCCATCCATTCGCCCGTGTGATCGGTCAGTCACAACGATGGTTTCGTGCCGAGAGTCGCCAAAGACAACATCAGGGTTTCTCTTATCCAACCAGAACATTCGACCACCGCAGCACGGGTCTAGGACTCTTTTGCCGTCTTCAACCATTCTCTTGCACCTTCGCCTGAACAGAGTAATGACGCGAGCACTGTGGGCACTTGGCAAGAAGCACGTTCCGCCCCTTCTCGTCGCGGCGAATAAGGCGCATGCCGCTCATCAACTCAAAGTGAAGAAGCACCGCCTTATCGCGGGGACAAGTCAACGTACCAATTGGAAGCGGCTTAATATCGCAAACAATTTCACCCTCCGCATCTATTTCAAGAGCGACTTTGCTAGGACACCATGAAAGCGGCGTTTTGCAATCGCGAATCGCTTTATTCAGCACATCAAATGCATCTTGAAGTTCTGCGGGTAACTCGCCGTCTTCCGGCAAATCATCGGAAAAATGCTCGTCACCATCAATCTCTTTCGCAAAGGTTGGTTCGCAGATAACTAGAAGCAAATCTTTAGGCGACGTTCCTTCAACTTCGCAATACTCGGCGACCCCATCCAAATCTTCAAAATACTGTTCCGTGGCCACTGAATAAAGCATCGCATCGCCGTCCCACGACTGTCGCTCCATCGCCTCGTAATTTGAAACCTCCCTAGCCCTTGCGCACGGCTCGCAGCAAGTACGATGTTCGACGGCGTTTCCGCATCCGTTACATTTGTTATGCGTGCTCCCGCTGTAGCGCGCCATGCGCTCATCAGTACCCCAAAATCGTCCGTGGCGGTCGAACCAACCTGTGACAGATTGAGTTTTCATGCTCGCCGCCGCATCATCTTCAGACAAGATGATCAATTTCTCTTCGCTCATTTTTTCAACCCTCTATACCATCGGTTTTGAATGCCGCAAACCTTACCTAGCTTGCTAAATCGCCATAACTTTCCATCCCACCAACGATTTCTATAGTCTTCGTATCCCTTGTGAAATCTTGGATCAAGGCATCCAAACCCCGTATGCCAGTAACCAACACAGGGCGGCGGATTTTTAGGCGAGAAAAACCAAGCTGTTAATTCTTGTGTGCTCATTTCCGCTTTTCCTCCATCAACCAGACGGCAACGCGTAAAAGGACATACATCACCAATTCGATAGCGAATTGCTCGGCTTTTTTCAGGTAAATCACTTTGAACCTCCTGCGCAAATGCGCTGTTTTGCTTCTTTGATGTTTGAATCGAATAGCCATGCTGCGCACTGGGCGTCAGAAACCTTGCTGGGCGCTGATTGGATCGGCGGCGCATGCACCACGATTGTTTTAACTTCAGATTCCGCCATTCCGTGCCGCATGCCGATTTGGTATGCCAACGTGGAGAACAAAACCAGCGCCAATACATTTAAAGTTATATTGATTATTTCTCTCATGGCTATAAAAATCCTATTTTGGATATTTTTTGACGTGACTTTGCCTGAATAGCGACCTTAAATTGCAGGAAAACCCACTCAGTTAGGCGCAGACTTTGTAAATCAGTTACGAATAATAATATCCATAAAAGGATATACGTGCAAGCATTTTTTATTTTATTTTTTACGCTGTTGCGAATGCATCCTGCGCTGCTGCGCGTGCGTTTTCTAGCTTTGTTCCGCTGCTTGTTGTGCTCGCTGTCTCGGCAATGAGGTATTGAGCACTTTCAAGGAATGCGAACGAGCACGCATCCCAGAGATCGGGAGACGGGATTCCATCTGTGGCCATGTCCTGCTTCTTCTCAATGTAGCGGCGTGCTTTTTCGTCATAGTGGTAGGGAATTCTCGATCCCTGTTTGATGATCTTCTTCACGACCGACAATGGCACACTGTCATCGATCCCGAAGCGCCCCTCTTGCACAGCGCGGGCGATCCCGCAGCACGCTTGCGCACGCTGATTGACATAGCGCTCTTTGTACTCGCGCCGGAAGTTCGGCGATCCCCATAGGACTTTTACAAAGTTCGTGAAGTCGTTTTTTTCTAACTGCTTGATGACAGTCAGACCGATGCCGCCGCCGTCGATAACCGCCGTGCAGTTTGAGAGTTTGCCGGACTCTTCGATGATGTCGCCGTACACGTCGCTAGGGTCTTTGGTGTTTGAGCAAACAGGAACGGACACGATTTGCACTCGGCGCGCATCTTCGCCATATTCACCATGCCCGATGACTTTCGCCGCGAGCAAGACCGTATCATCTCGATAGCCGCCGCCGCCAATATCGGAGAGTAGGAACCAGCCATACTCTTCATCATCCCGAATAACCTTTTTGCCGACGCACGCTTGGATTGCCGCCGCACTGTTGAGGTATTTGCCCGCCAACTCACAGAACTTGCCGACTACCTTAATCAACCACTCTTCAAGGGAATATTGTTGCTTTTTCTCGATCAAGAACTCATCAGAAACCAGAGGCGAATCGATGGAGCTAAACGACAAGGCATTCCAGACGCCACCCTCCTCTTTAGAAAGTGAGTGATGCTGGTCGTAGAAGAACCCAGATTGACGCGTTGGCTGCGACGCACAACAGGCGCGGTTTCGCTTGTCGGTCAATGAGCCGGAAATAACACCCCAGTTCGCATCAGGAATGCCGGAGCTTTCATCAAGCAACCAGAGGAGCGCGTAATTGTGTGCGCCTGCCAAGTTCTCAGGACTACCCTTCGGCGCGGATCGTGGCGTAATGAACCAGTTGAGTTTGAAGCCCTTGACGTACACCCTCATGGACTCAATTTCAAAGTATTCCGCTATCCATCCTTGCGCGCCATTCTGAATGCCCGTCTTACGCGCTGCGAACTCTTTGAAAACTCCGTCCGTTATTGTTTTTAACTTCGGCGCATGCAAGAAAGTGTTCGATGTGTGATAGCAAAGTAGATGCCAAAGCGCGATTACTGAGTACGCGGCCGTTTTTCCAGTCCCGTGGCCGGATGTAATACTCGTGCGAGACCCGAACGGCGCGACCGATTCAAAGACCTCAAGCTGCTGCACGGTCGGCAAGATGTTGCAGACCTCGATACAAAATGCGGTTATATCGAGATGGTAACGCTCTACAAACCCAATATAACGAGGGTCATCAAGAAGACTTTTCTTTGATGCCGTCGCCATTCCTATTTATTGCCAGTCAATCCGAGTCTTTGAGCGCGACCGACGACTGACTGCCCAGCCTCGATGATCTTGTTCATGCTGTCGTTGTAAAGGGCGTCAAGTTTCTCGGTCGTTGCGGCAGAAAGATTGACCTCGGAAGCGACTTCAACTTTGTTTTTCAAACGAGTGAGGTTAGGCGCTAAGAAGATCAGCACCTTACTGTCATAAGCGCCAGATAGACCGCCCTCTACCATTAGTGTCTCTTGAAGGTCTTGGCATCGCGTAAGCGTGTCGGAAAATTCTCTGTTGACCAAGTTACCATTTTCATCTTTTTTACTTGCCCACTCATACAAAGTATCTCGCGTGACACCGATCTTCGATGCAAATCGCGTGATGGTCGGAAATGTATTTGGAACATGCCGAACCTCTTTAACATTGGGCTTTACTTCGACCTCGACGCGCTTCATTACCTCGATATCAAAGTAATCCAACATCATTTTGCAGTATTCGTGCTTGTATTTGGTCGGCCTGCCCGCTCCAACCTTGGCATCCACTTCAGGAACAATTGCGACTGCCTTCTTAGCATCTTCTTTCGGCGGAGTTTTTGCCTTAACTGGCGTCTTTTTTGGCGCTGATTTACTGGATTTATTTTGAGTAGAGACTTTAGCCGCAACCTTTGCCGCAGAGGGTTTCGTCGTGACAGGTAGCCGCTTAGTAGTAGCCTTAACTGGACTACCTACCGCCTTCTTGATTGGCTTAATTTGGCTACCCTTAACTGGCTCTTTTGTTTTTGCTTTTGCCGTTGTTGTCGCCTTAACGGGCTGACCTGCTCCACTAGCATCGATTGATTTCTTCACAGCCATAACTACACCTTATTTTTCTTGCTTCGCTTTACATCCAACTTGGATGTCTTGAAAACTGTCATAAAATTTTGGAAAGGCGGCATCTTGTTGATGCTGGTGTAAAACTTACCCTCGCTACTTATGAAACCCTTCCGCATGTAGCTCTCTTTGAAGACGCGGGGCGTTATTTCTCTCCACGCCTCCTCTCCACCTCTTGCACTCCAATACGCTTGCGTTGCCGCTGGCATATCTGAAAGTTGCTTGTAAAGTGAGTCATAGTCCGCTATATCGCAGATACATTGCCATCCCTCGTGCGAGGCACACCACTCCAGCGCAAGTTGCGCAGCGTTCTCAACAGTGTTTTTCTCGGTCATGGCTGTGTCACTCCGTATGCAGGGCGATCAAAGAGAGATAGGGAGGTGTTTTCGGCTGCTTGCTTTACTCGTGTTTCAACGAGCGATTGCCTGTGCTGCATGAACTTCTTGGCTGTGTTGGCGACTTGGTGCGCGTCGTCTATTGCGCGCTGGAGTGATGATCCGGCTAGGACATCTTCTTGGAATTCTGTGTTCTTGCGGCAAACTGTGTCGAAGGTCGCAAAGCATTTTTCAATGGCGGCAAGCATGCTGTTCAAGTGCCCCGTCATGGGCGTCATGTCCGCTGCGTTACCAAGTAGCACAGTGACCAGCGCATCGTTCTGTCTGTTCACCTGTTCGCGCACAGAGCGCAATATGGCCTGATGTTCGGCAGTCTTTGGATCGCGCTCCGGCTCATCGTGCAATCCCATTAAGTAATCCATGCTCACGCCGTAGGTCAATGCCGCTTTTACTAAGAAGTCTTTGGGTATCTTGGCAAACCCTGATTCGATCTTGCTTAATGCAGAACTGTTCTTGTAGCCCATCATGCGCGCTGCCTCGATTTGGTCAAGTCGATTGAGGTTGCGCGAGTTCACGAGTCTTTTTCTTATCGTATTCTCAAGCGGTTCCGGCTGGAACTGAGAAGATGTATGCAGCTTCCCGCTCTTGAATTTTGAGATTATTTGTAGATCGTGATTATTTTTAGACATAGCTCTGCGCTTCCTCTTTGAATCCCAACATCGATTGTGTTTCAGCCACTAATTCAAGCTCCGTAACCTCAAAGCGCCTTTCCCATGCTTTCCGGCCTTGGTGTATCCCGTCCGCGCCCGTATGATGGTTATTGCAAAGCGGAGCGGTTTTAGTATCTGGCGCTCGCACCCCGCCGCCCGTGCCCGTCCGTTGATGATGCACTTCTGCGGTAACCCAACCTAAGCCCAACCTGCGACATATCGCGCAACCTAAAGCCGCAACACGTGCCATATACTCAGGGTTCGAATAACCAACGCGCCGCTTTACTGATTTTTTCTTGAATGAAGACCTTTTCAGTCCAGCATTAAAGCCAATTGAATCAACCTTCTTGGATTTAAAACCAGTTCTTCTAAGCATCGCTTTACTCAATCACATTATGCATAATTTTAACTGTTTATGGATATTTTTTGTCAAAAAAATGACATTAATCCGTCTAAAAATGCACTTTCGTTCATTGAGCTTTTCAGCCAGTTTTCATTCTCAGTCGGATAGAAATTCTTGATAATTACATCAACGATTTCGCTATGCAGCGTTGAGAACTCGATCTCATCCATTTCTGCGTAAGTCCATGAGCGCGGGATTCTAATTACCTCTCCGGTGGACTGATCTAGATACTCATGCACGAATGAGGTTTGCATGGTCAAAAACCAGCGAAGCGCATCAATAGAATCAAAGCGCGATTGGTTCTCAAATACAAAGTTGAGCATTTGAAAAACCAGACGATGATGCTTACCGTTCCTTTCCGCCCGCAGATCGAATGACACGACATCGCCGTGATTCAACTTCATTCGACTTATGATCTTCTGATCCGCCGCCAATGACGGGACAAGGCAAGCCTGTGTCCGGCCAGAGGGCAGGAAGTAGATCATTGAAACCTTCGGCACGTGACTACCCCGCTTTATCCTCGACAGATAAGGCGATCAAAAGGCCGACGAGCGCTAAAAAGTAAGCATTAGCAACGCCGAAAATCTCTCCGAAAACACCGGATACGACCAAAACTGAAGCAATGATTACTTTTTTCATTTTGAACTCTTTTTGGATTAAAAAATTTTAATATGGATAAATCAAGACACAACTACGCTGTCATGGCGAACTTGCAGCAAACCTCTTAAATTCGATGCCTTAGTCTTTCCTATACCGTGATTTTTATGAAAGCCATATTGAATATAAGCCTCGTTTCGCGCCTTGATTGCATCATCAAGACTGTCAAACCGCCCAACATTAATTGACTTGCCATTAACCTTTAGCCCAACAGACCACTTTAAACGACTCTTTTGCCAACTAATATTCAAATAACCTGATGTGTTTTTTACTCCAATTCTTTGATTTTTCATGTTCTCAGAACATGAAACCTCTCTGAGATTCCCGATTCTATTATCCGATCTATCTCCATTGATATGATCCAAATAAAGCGCAGGAAAATTCCCGTAAACATACAACCATGCGAGCCGATGTGCTCGATATGATTTGTTACTAATTTGAATATACACATAGCCATTTTTAAACAATGAGCCAGCAACATCGTCTCCAGTTGATTTACGAAATCGTTTGCGCCATACAAAATGCCCCGTGCTTTGATCATAAAAGACAATCTCTTTTAGCTCGGACTGAGTGATTCCAGATGAATTTTCAAGTCCAACACTCATGCTACAAACTCTTCTTCAATTTTAAATTTTGCAAATTCTCCCGCGATCCAAGTAATTCCCTTTGGCGTGAACCGTGTTTGATTGAATGCATGCTTGGATTCGGTGGATGTGCCCGCCTTCACATCAAAGCGACCTGCATCGATATGGCATTGATAAGCTGTCCATTCGCTGCCAAGTCGATACATTATTTTCTTTGACAGCAAGAACTCACGAAACTCGTTTTCTTTCGCCTTGAGCAGCTTGCACACTTGCCGAAATCCTTTTGACCCCGTTGAATCAACGTACTGCTCAACGAAGGCAATATGGGGCTTAGCCTCTTCAAGCTGCTTTGCCTGAGTTTCGATAAGCTCTGCCTGCTCAGCGGCCAAGCGCAACGCGCCAGACAATGAGGTGGGCACGTTAAACGAAGGCTCGGTCAATGCTCGGCGCATCTCCATAAAACACTTGATCAACGCGATCTTGAAGCGGCGCACAATTTCATTGTTGCGCATGTACGAAATAATCATGATTGCCTGCGACTCATTCAGTATCGCAACCGTTCTATTCTGGGTTCCGCCGCTTGTTTCAAAGGGTAGAATTTTAAATTCTACCCCTCCAAACTCCTCTAAATCCGGCAGATAAGTACGCGCCATTTGAATGACGTTTTTATGCTCCACTTCTGCGCCCTCGGCAATCACAAGCGAATTTGTAACCAATTCACCGGAAGAACTTTTCATTACGATTAATTCATTCATAGCAACTCCAAAAAGTTAGCGAATTTTTATGTCAGACAAAACCACTTCGTTAGCATTGACTTTTTTATTAAACAGCGAGCCAAGATTTAACAATGAACTGCCATCGCTTATAACGCCTCTCATTGGCATGATTAGCGCGACCACCTCTGGATGGTTTTCAAATTGCACCACTACCACGCCGTTGGTTCCACTACCCCAAAATCTCACGGCGTTAAAGCCCATCTTAGACAGCCCCATTTGAATCAAATTGCGAATCAAGTTTAGATTCATCGCGGAATCGATTTTTTCAGTCAACCCATCAAAATCTGGCAATATCTTTCTCCAGTCAGGAAACTTTCCTTCGATAAAGCACTTGTTTGGCTGAATGTAATACTCTTCAACCAACTGATTGCCGGACATATCTGGATAAAATGCGCCGATAGTCAATCGCTGAGTATCTTCATCAACAGTGCAGAATGTCTCGCATCCAGTTAAGTGGGTCGCCCCAGATTTACGAATTGCATCTGGCGTGATTTTTATAATCCGCGAATTGTCGCAATGCCCCTTGATGTCGCGAATGCAGATCATTGCCTTCCCATCGGTTGCGACTAGAGTTACGCCGCCGTCTGGATGTGGCTCAACATAAATCCCTTCCAAGTAGTAACGAATTTCATTCTTCGCCATGAATGGATGAAGAAGTTTTAGGTATTTCGCTTTGAATTTGATCATTTTTTTCCTCTCCATCCGTTCCAGATTTTGTTGTTTTTAATAAGAGAAATTG
Organism: Burkholderiaceae bacterium; assembly: GCA_019745005.1. Taxonomy (GTDB): domain Bacteria; phylum Pseudomonadota; class Gammaproteobacteria; order Burkholderiales; family Burkholderiaceae_D; genus Undibacterium. Next base: position 1,155 of record JAIETO010000274.1, on the reverse strand, counting down.
TTGACTCACTTACCCCAAATTGAATAGCCAATCTGCCGGATGTCCCATCCTTACTTTTAGCCAAGGACAAGACCGACCTAATCTCGCGAATATTGGACTCAGTAAGCTTTGATAACCCGTGCATTTCACCGTGATAGCGACCTGAATCACTGCGCCCTTTTTGAGCCATATCTTGCATATTGTCAGCATGCGTACCAATAAATAAATGATCAATATTTATGCACTTTCTGTTATCGCACTTATGACAAATGTACATTCCTTCGGGTATCTCACCATGCTTAAAAGTCCACACAAGGCGGTGCACCAACCAACTCTTTCCATCGTGCTGCATAGAGGCATAGCCTGATCGATTGGTCTTCAAATTCCACTCGATGCACCCATTTTCTTTGATGGAAGATCGCTCTTCTATTTTTTCTTGCGATGTTATTTTTCTTCCGTCTCTTGTCTTTCTGTAGCGACGTTCTACAGGAGGCTTTTTTAAACTTGTTTGATGACTGTTCCAACAAATCAATGAACACGTTTTCGCTTTATCTTTGCGGCTTGGAATTACTGAAAATTCTTTTCCGCAAACAAAGCAATTCAAATTAACTTTGCCGCCTTTCCAATTAGGATTCGACTCCCCAGAAACTACTAAGCCTGCGGCATTACGAGCCATTTCCAACTCCCTTTATTTCCCATCCACCACCATCGCGCTTTGGCTTTACCTTGACGATAAAAAAGCTAAATGGATACAAATCAGAGGCAACTTTTATTTTCACGTTTGCATCATCTTGCATATACCCCTTAACTTCGTGCGCCTCAATTACGCCGTTAGCGAGCATTACAATGAAGTCTGGTGTATAAAAAGTTTTGTCGGCCAAACGAAATTTAATGCCCTCAAATTTGTACCAAACGACCTCACCAAGAACTTTTTTAGCCTCCAAATAGTCACGGTATTGAGACTCCGTTTTATTCATTTCGCCGGACTTCAACCTACCAAGAGCAAACATTCGTTTTTTAGCGGCGTCGGCAATCGACAAAGCGCTTTCACTTGCGAAACTGATGATCCTGCTCTTCCGCGTTTTTGATTGGGCTTGGAGCGATTTAAATTCAGTCTCGGACATTCTTAAATTTTTATTGCTCATTGAAAAACTCCAAATTTACTGCTATCCATTT
>JAIETO010000066.1 GCA_019745005.1 Burkholderiaceae bacterium | reverse complement strand
GGCATCTGCGCCCAATGCAAACGGTATGTGGGCAAACGCGAGCCCGATCACGGTGATAAAAAAACGTGTTTTCATTGCGCGTATCCTTTATACATAGAGAAACAAGGAGTTGGAGTATTCGCCAGGAAAATCCTGCTGTCAAATCTACGTGGTTCTGCATTTCTTTCGAGATTAAAAAGCTTGATACAAATTTCACAGCAAGCAAAGAATTGGCTTAAATTCAATGAAATCCCAATGATCTAAAAATTTATGTGTGTTGGAAGTTATGTTCAATACGCTTATTTACGTTCAGTTATTTTTGGAGTGTCTTGTAAGGTATAGCGCACGGTAAAAAATTGGTTCAAGAAGCGCTATCGTATGAAAATACGACCAGCATCACAACCGGAATGTGCTTTGCAAAGATCCAAAATGATTTCAAGCTGTTGCGTGTAAATGTAATGAGTTGTGCATTTTTATTTTGACATTGTTCTCTCCAATTTATAGGATCGTACAACCAGAGCGTGTCTGAGTTGCTACAGGATAAAATAGCAAGATGGCTATTGGTTTTCGAAGCCGCCAACTTTGAGCCAACCTTCGATACCGCAATTCAGATATAGTTGTCCCCTCCCCCATTTTATCTCTACCCCGCATGCACCATGGCATTGTCCGCACATGTTTGCCCACATCGGAGAATCATTGACTTTACCGTCAATGAAATATTTTTCATTGGTAAGAGATTTTCCGCAAAGATCGCAGCTCGTTGGTGGAGAAGCATAGAATTCGTTGAGTTCTCGGCCCTTTTTAGGATTTGCGGTAAGGTCCAGGGCAATGACAATAGCGGACCTTGTTTCGACCAGCGTGTCGATCGCAAAGTCGCCGATCTCTGGATCCATAAAGTCCTTAACTGCCCCCCAAGATAGATACTTTTTTTGGAGTTCGGAATAAAATAAATCACCAAAGATTCCCCAGCCAACAAAAGCAATTTTTTCCGCACGGGATTGCATGATCATTCTGTGTCGATCCCAGGGGAAAAATCCCTCGTATCTTGGATCACAGATATTTTCAACAAACCGACTACCTATCTCTGATATTTCTCGTAGTGTTTCACCATGACCTTCTGGGTGGAAATCGTGAACAACGTTGTAGAACTTATTAAAAAAAGGAGCATTGGCGACTTCGTCCTCGTTTAGCATTTCTTCCGTGAATACGAAAGGTGCTATGTTCATACAGGTAATCGAATATGGTGCCAAACTGAAACAGGCGTGGTCGCGCCAAAGATAGGCAAAGCCGTGAGATCTTTGACGACTACCTTCGTTTGCCATTAGTTGTATAGCAGCTCGAAGTTGATTTTCATGCTGCGTGAGATCAACGTTTTTTATATAGTTGTATAAGCAAATCTGATATCCTCCAACTTGTTCATGTGTGAGGCGGTGCTCATGTCCATTCCCAGCAATTTCTGTCGGATCAACAATCGCTAATGCAATCTCGGAGGTCGCTAGTTCAATTGGTCTTAAACACAATAGGTTGCGACCCTGCCATAAAATTTGATCGCGCGCATAGTGTTTTAGAAGTGTTGGCCAGACCGACGAGATCAAGACATGACAGATATCTCCTTCGGCAAGCAAAGGTACAAACTTTCTGATTCCTGCGGAGTAAGCGGCAAGCTCAGTACCTGCTTGTCGAGATGGAGAGACTAGATTCTTCAATTCCACAATAACGAGAGACTCAGTCTCTGGCGAAAACATTACAAAGTCAGGACGTAAGACTTCGGTGCCCGAACATGTAATATTTTCATCCTCAGAAATTTTTATTGTGTGGTGAAGCGATGAGAGGACTTTTTTGATCGAGCCGACAATCCGCGCCTCAGCATAATCTTTAGGCTTAAATCCCTCAATGATCTCTTGACCAACGATCAGCTCGGTTAAACTTTCTAAACTGTCTAGCTGACCGCTAAGCCAATTTTGCATTTGTTGTTCTGAAGTGAAAAGTGACATTGATAAACTTCTCTACAAAAATTTTAGCCAACCATCCGCCCTGCAGCCACGTCCAGTTCGACGGTACTTAATCCTAATCCCGCCCAGCCTTCAGCGAACTTGGCGATAAATTACAACTTGTCCCAAAGAATGCTTTTGTACGAGAAGGCAGTCTGCGCCGCCAATAATTGCTGCGTATAAGCGTCGCTGGTTTTTATCCAAGCGGGTTGAGTCGGCTGTGTTGACTCAGCCGCATTTGCAGAAGTAGCTTGGGCAAAACCGAGGCTAAGTATCACGATTAAAAAGCGCATTTTCATATTGGAGTCCCTTTTTTTGAGTCTAAAAAAATGAGTATTCGCTAGAAGGAGATGGGTATTTATTCGGGCTCATTGCCTTCTTTTCTCTTAATACGCCCACTCAGCACACAAGCTCTCAGCCTGTTCCAACACCAATTCAACAGCCATATCGGTCTTCACAGGCGGATATTTATACTTGCGTAAAATTCGCTTTACCATCAAGCGTAACTTGGCGCGTACGTTGTCACGCACCGCCCAATCAACACTGGCATTTTGGCGTAAATTTTCTGCCAGTTCGTGGGCAATTTTTTTCAATGTTTCATCACCCAGCTCACGCACCGATTCCTCGTTGTTGGCAAGCGCGTCGTAAAAAGCGAGTTCGTCATTGTTAAGTCCAAGATCAGCGCCGCGTTCGGCCGCTTCTTTGAACTTCTTTGCCATCGCAATTAGCTCTTCCATCACCTGCGCGGTTTCTATTGAACGGTTTTGGTAGCGCCTGATTACATTGCCGAGTAATTCAGAGAACTTATGGTTTTGCACCACGTTGCTGGCAAAGCGTGTTTTGATTTCGCCTTCTAGTAAGCGTTCCAACAACTCAACTGCCAAGTTGCGCTCGGGCAGGTTGCGTACTTCGCTTAAAAAGTCTTCATCCAAAATGCCGATGTTCGGTTTATCTAAACCAACCGCATTGAAGATATCCACCACTTCTTCGGATACCACCGCCGTGCCGATAATCTGGCGTATTGCCAGCTCGCGCTCTTCGTTGGTCTTTTTCTTTTGGCTGATTTCTTTCTTGGTCAGCACAACTTTTACCGCCTGAAGAAAAGCGACTTCTTCGCGCACTGCCTTGGCTTCATCGAGCGTGCAGCATAGCGTGAACGCTTTCGACATCGCCAGCGCCACGTCGCAAAAGCGTTTCTTACCGTCCTTGATGCCCAGAACATGATCGGCAGTTTTTGCTAAGGTGCGATGTCCACCCGTGAGAAACCCGCTGTAATCAAAGCCATGCAACATCGCACGCAGCACATCGAGTTTTTCTTCTAGCACGGCATAGGCTTCATGCGCATCGACGGTAGGGCGGCCACGGCCTTTGCTGGCTGTGTATTCCTTTAATGCTTGTTTTAGGTCACTGGCGATGCCGATGTAATCGACCACCAACCCGCCTTCTTTACCACGAAACACGCGGTTCACGCGGGCGATGGCCTGCATCAGGTTATGCCCCTTCATCGGCTTATCGACGTACAGCGTATGCACGCAGGGCGCATCAAAACCCGTCAGCCACATATCGCGCACGATCACTAGGCGCAACGCGTCGTCTGGGTCTTTAAAGCGTTTTTCTAGGCGCTTTTTTACTTGTTTGGAATAGATATGCGGACGGAGTAAGGGTTTGTCGCTGGCAGAACCTGTCATCACAATTTTGATCATGCCGCGCTCAGGGTCGTCGTTGTGCCAGTCTGGGCGCAGTGCCACGATGGCATTGTAGAGATGCACGCAAATTTCGCGGCTCATTGCCACAATCATCGCTTTACCCGATTGCGCCTTGCTGCGCTCTTCAAAATGCGTAACCAAATCTAACGCAACTCGCTGGATGCGTGGCTCAGCACCCACTACTTGTTCTAGCGCCGCCCAACGGCTTTTTAAGATCGCCTGTTGATCTTCTTCTTCATCTTCGGCAAGCTCTTCGACTTCTTCGTCAATGCTAGGCAGCTCCGCTTCTTTCAAGCCCAACTTTGCCAAGCGCGATTCATAATAAATCGCCACAGTTGCGCCATCATCGCGCGCCTGCTGCATGTCGTAGATGTGGATATAGTCGCCAAACACGGCACGCGTATCGCGGTCTTCGGCCGAGACAGGTGTGCCGGTAAATGCGACAAACGTCGCATTTGGCAAGGCGTCACGCAGGTGTTGTGCATAGCCGACTTGGTAGCGCGATGTATATGCGGCTGGCGCTTCTGCCACCTTCAAATGGCTGGCATCGTTGGCGCTTTCTGCATAATTACCCAAAACATTGGTGGGCTTGTTTTTTGATTTAATGGCTTTTAGTTTGGCTTCAAAACCATATTGCGTGCGGTGTGCCTCATCGGCAATCACCACAATATTGTGCCGGTCTGAAAGTACAGGGAAGCTATCTTCATCTTCGCCGGGCATAAATTTTTGGATAGTCGCAAACACAATGCCACCAGAAGGGCGGTTCGCTAACTTGGCACGCAGGTCTTGCCGCGTTTCGCCTTGCACCGGTTGCTCGCGCAACAAATCTTGCGAGAGCGAGAACACGCCGAACAATTGCCCATCGAGATCATTGCGGTCGGTAATCACGACAATGGTTGGGTTCTCCATCGCCGCTTCGCGCATCACACGCGCCGCAAAGCACGTCATGGTAATGCTCTTGCCCGAGCCTTGCGTATGCCACACCACGCCGCCTTTTTGGCTGCCGCCGGGGCGCGATGCCGCCACCACTTGCGCAATCGCAGAACGCACCGCATGAAACTGGTGATAGCCCGCAATTTTTTTCACCAAGGTGCCGTCGTCTTCAAACAGCACAAAGAAGCGCAAGAAATCTAGCAGATAAGCGGGCGCCAAAATCCCGCGTACCAAGGTTTCTAACTCGTTATGTACACCGAGCGGATCAAGCGTTACGCCGTCTATCGTGCGCCACGCCATAAAACGTTCGGCATTGCTTGATAGCGAACCCAACATGGCCTCAGTGCCATCAGAAATCACCAGCACTTCGTTGTACTGAAACACATCGGGTATTTGGTCTTTATACGTCTCGATCTGGTCAAACGCCTTCCAGATATCGGCATTCACATCGGCCGGATTTTTCAGTTCTAGCAGCACCAGCGGTAAGCCGTTGATGAACAAAATAATGTCAGGCCGACGCGTATATTTTGCGCCTTTGATAGAGAACTGATTCACCGCCAGCCACTCATTCGCCGCCACATCAGCAAAGTCCATTAGCCGAACAAAGTCACCGCGCGTTTCTCCCTCTTTCTGGTATTCCACTTGCACGCCGTTAATCAGCAAGCGGTGAAACTGGCGGTTTGCCGATAACAGAACCGGCGTATCTAAATTCAGCACCTGCCGCAAAGCGTCTTCGCGTGCCGCCAATGGCACTAAGGGATTTAAGCGCGCAATTGCCGCCCGCAATCGTGCAACCAAAATCACCTGCGTGTAATTGCTGCGCTCCGGCGTAGCGCCATCGACCGCGATATCTGGGCCATACACATGACGGTAACCAACGTTAGACAACCAGCTAAGGGTTTCTTGTTCTAGTTGGTCTTCGGTCATGCTGAGACTTTCACGTTGCTGAAGCTTTTCATATGTGCAACCAGAAAAATTTAGTTGTCATCATGGTAGCCGTGTTGTGTATAGAAAACACTGGTTTTTATGCATGTCAAAGTTGATTTGCATAAAAAATGCGTTTTTTTATACAGGTCGAACCCGGTAAGTATAAAAAATGCGGTTTTTTATGCATGTCAGCCTTGGCTTTTGATAGGACTGAATGCGTACCAGTGGAGAAGGAAGAGATAACATTTAAATGATGGTACGTACCATCATTTAAATGCGGGTCTGAGAGTTTTGTGGTAACGTACCTACATTCTTCAATTTTAGAGGTGTCAACATGACGATTACGACTCTTTCCAGCCGGCAGTTTAATCAAGATGCCAGTAAGGCCAAAAAAGCCACTTTGGATGGCCCCGTCATCATCACCGATCGCGGTCGACCGGCGCATGTGCTGCTGACCTTTGAAGACTATAAAAAAATCAGCGGGACGCGCAGCAAGATCGCCGATTTGCTGGCCATGCCCGGGATTGAGGATATAGACATAGAACTGCCGAATGCACGCGATGTGGCACAAGCGGCGGATTTCTCTTGATGTACCTGCTCGATACCAACGTCGTCTCTGAACTGAGAAAAATCCGTAGCGGCAAAGCCGATGCAAACGTCGCCCGCTGGGCGGACAGCGTCGATACTGTCGAGCTATACCTCTCCGTCATCACCGTGCAGGAATTAGAAATCGGCGTATTGCTACTAGAACGGCGCGACCCATCGCAGGGCGCACTCTTGCGCGCTTGGCTGAATGGCCACGTATTACCCGCCTTCAGCGGCCGCATTATGAGCATCGACACTGCCATCGCCCAACGCAGCGCACAACTTCACGTGCCTAATCCGCAACCAGTCAGAGATGGCCTGATTGCCGCCACCGCTTTAGTGCATGGTATGACGGTAGTGACCCGCAATGTGGCAGATTTTGAAGCTAGTGGCGCGGCGATTCTTAACCCTTGGGTTTGGCCTATCATTTGACGATAAGCAATCAGCTTCTGGGCAAGATGCGCAAACTCCCGCTACGACACAGCTTATACTTCCGCCTACGGACTGGGGATGCTCGGTCGGCAATTGCCTCCGGTGTTGTATCGGGGGCTTTTGTTTTTCTAGGGGAAAACTTTCAAGCCCCAACTGTGCGAATTACCTTGAATGTGCACCAGCCTCGGCTTCAATAACTCAAAAGCGCGATTTGGCTACTCTGGCCGTATCACCGACATGCCGATGGGGCGCGCCACTCAATCCGCTAATTGCAAACCAGAAGAGTTAGATTGTTTGTGGGCAAACACGATCTCGAACGGAAAATTGTCGCGTTTAAAATTACCGCCATCGCAAATGCGCCGAAACTCAAGCTCCAGATCGTCCTCCTCGTTCTTGCCGCGTTTTTCCACCACAAGATGTACGGCAGGATTGGGTGGGCGGCCGAGTTGCCATTGACCTTGCTGGCACAGAAAGCCATGCACGCGTTCTAAGCCATATTGCAAAGCGAGGTGATAAGGGTTTTCTGGCGTCTTATAGCGCGTTTGTAAAATATCTTTGCGTATTACAACCGACACCAGCGAAAAAAGGCAGCGCCAGCAGGCATATCCGGTGCTGCTCATTGAGGCGAAAGGCTGGCAAGCTGCATTCAGTGCGAGCCTTGCGCCTATTTTTTGTCATTATTTAATACTTATGGTGGTATTTTTATATTGCGCTTATAGTTAAAGCGCAAATGAGATACTTTTTACCTATACTCCAAATAAATGCAAAATTCTCGATGCGAAATTGGGTCTTGCGGGCGCTGGGCAAGATTTGCCCGAGGGCGGCATTAGAGGGATTCGGGTAGGCGTAGTTGGCCGGAGATCAAGCGCGGGAGTAGGGTGTCGCGTAGGTTTGCTAGGGTTTGGGCTTGCTTCTCGTTTTCATGAATTTTTTTATAAATTGCCGCTGATATTGTCTCGAAAATGATCAAGACAGAATCTGCAGGAATTACTCTTTTTTGGTTTCCAAGATCTTTTTGTGTCAAAAGCGGCTGGGTCGAGCCACGGTTGAGGGCAATTACATCAACTTCCTTCATCCATAGGAAACTGTATAGGAAAAGATGTTTTTCTTTAGGCGTAAGAACAAGTACATTGTCTGATGCCCAAAATGGAGGATTGGCAATATGAACTTTCCCCAGCGTACCAACTCTGCCCGTTAGGATTTTAGGTTCGTCAAATAAAGACGTCGCCGTAAATCCCATAATTCCGGCTCCTCCAAATAGTGGAATATGGATATTCGGAAGTTGTTGATCGCTACGTTCAAGAGGTCGTTTCCCACTCGTAATATTACAAGTATCCTTTAGTTCCCCAACCCGCCACCCCATCGGCACCAAGCCCAGTTCTGATTCTTCGAAACTGTCGGGGAAGAGGGCGGCGGTGTTGGCGTCCATGCCTTCTGGCTCGCGGCCTTGCTGCTTGGCGTGCACGGGATCGAAATCGACGAACCAAGATTTGAACAGCGCTTGCGCGATGGCTTCGAGGGTGGTGTTGGTTTCGCGTAGTAGTTGGATTCGATCGTCGATCGTACTTAGAATTCTGGCGATGGACTTCTGCGTACTCAAGTCTGGAACGGGAAATTCTAAGCTACGAAGAACTTCAAGATTAATGTTTTCCTGCGCCGTGCCATATGCTTTGCTTTTTACATTTGCACGCATCGTTTGAAATAAATATGCGATAAATATCACGTCGGCTTTTGATTGGTCGGGAATAAATCCTACAACACTATCAGGAAAACAAGCTGGGAAAGTTAATAGTGCAGTCTCAGCGATGTTCGCAGCAATCGTTATGCATAAAGTTCCAGCTGGCCACAATTTACTTTGGGCTAAACCTACTTCGTTATACGTTTGCCTAAACGTAGTGATTCGTCCAGTTGAATTCGTAATGTCACCAGTTTGAATGAAAGGATAAACGCCTCCATAGAGGTGCGGCGCATGCCGTGGCCTACATTTGGATTTCCCTCGTTCAAATGTGCCAAGCGCAGATATTTTCTGTACCGACCACGGGGAAATTTCAGTTAGTGGAATTTGCTCAAAACTCATACCCCAAACCTCCCAATTTCTTGCGTATGAGTTGATCCAATTCCGCACCTTTAGCCATTTGCTCACCCAGCGTTTCTGTGAGTTTTTGCATCTTCTCAGCAAACGCTTCATCGTCGTCTTCCACCGCCTCCGCGCCTACATAACGGCCAGGCGTGAGCACGTGGCCATGTTCGGCGATTTCTGCCAAGCTCACGCTGCGGCAGTAGCCTGCTACGTCGGTGTAGGCTTCTGCATTCGCTTCACCGCGCCAGGCGGCGACTGTGTTGGCGATTTTATCTATGACTTCATCGGTAAATTCGCATTGCACACGGCTGATCATACTGCCTAGTTTGCGTGCATCGATGAATAAGACTTCGCCTTGTCGTGCGCGTTTTTCTTTGACCAAAAACCAGAGGCAAGCGGGGATTTGGGTGTTGAAAAAAAGCTGGCCAGGTAGGGCGATCATGATTTCGACTTTGTCGGCATCCACCATGGCGCGGCGGATTTCGCCTTCGCTGTTTTGGCTGCTGCTCATGCTGCCATTGGCAAGCACAATACCGGCGCGGCCTGTGGGTTTGAGGTGGTACAGCATGTGTTGTAGCCAAGCGTAATTCGCATTGCCCGCCGGCGGTGTGCCATACACCCAGCGCGGGTCGCCTTCTAAACTGCCGTGCCACCAATCGCTAATGTTGAACGGCGGGTTGGCCAGCACAAAGTCGGCGCGCAGGTCGGGGTGCTGGTTGCGCACAAAAGTGTCGTTGGGTTCTTTGCCTAGGTTAAAGTCAATACCGCGAATGGCGAGGTTCATCGCCGCCAAGCGCCATGTGGTGGGGTTGGCTTCTTGGCCGTAAATACTTACGTCGCCTAGCTTGCCGCCATGCGCTTCGATAAAGCGTTCTGACTGTACAAACATACCGCCACTGCCGCAGCAGGGGTCGTACACTTGGCCGTGGTGCGGTGCTAACACAGCCACCAAGGTTTTGACGATAGAGGCGGGCGTGTAAAACTGCCCGCCACGCTTGCCTTCGGCGCTGGCAAATTGGCCCAGAAAGTATTCGTATACTTGGCCGAGCAAATCGCGGGCATGGTTTTTCGCCGTGTTGTTTTCGCCGTCAGTCGATTCACCAAAACCAATTTGCGACACCAAATCAACCAACTCGCCCAACTTGCCATCAGGCAGTTGCACCCGCGCATAACGCTTGTCGAGTATGCCTTTAAGTTTGGGGTTTTCTAGTTCGATGAGTGCGAGCGCATCGTCTATGCGCTTGCCAATATCCGCTTGCTTGGCTTGCGCGCGTAGGCTCTCCCAACGCGCCGCTTCGGGCACCCAAAACACGTTCACTTCTTTGTAGTAATCGCGGTCTTCTAGCTCGGCATTGATGCTGTCGGCATCTGCACCTTCTAAAAAATATTCGTCACTCGCATCAGTAAATTTGTGCGCCAGTTCGGCACGGCGGGTTTGGAAAGTGTCAGAAATATATTTAACAAAAATTAAGCCGAGTACGATGTGTTTGTACTCAGCCGCGTCCATATTGGCGCGCAGTTTGTCGGCCGTAGCCCAGAGGGTTTTTTTGATGTCTTCGATCATGGAGCGGCGCCTCGAAACAATTGTCGGATTGTCGATTACTGGGTAATCTTATTCGAGAAATGTTGACCGATAGCGGCTTATTCGGCGCATCATCAGACAACCACCAAACAAATTCAACGCCCAGAAACCAAAAAACCTCTTGAAAATTCAAGAGGTTGATATTTTGGTTGGTGCCGAGAGCCGGAATCGAACCGGCACGCCTTGCAGCGCGGGATTTTGAGTCCCGTGCGTCTACCTATTCCG
>JAIETO010000208.1 GCA_019745005.1 Burkholderiaceae bacterium | reverse complement strand
GATTTGGAAATGGAATAAGGATAGACAGACCATGCCGTTAATAGCTTTAATGCTCCATTTTTCCGGCAGGCTTACGCACTTGCACTTCAATTTCATTCGTTGGTACCGAATTGCTTGTTGGGTTTTTCTCAGGCGTTTGTCCCACTGTCTGCGCTCTCTTTTGCGCAATTTGTTGAGCACCTTTGCGTTGCGGTTCAGCTAAAGCCGATGTCCATTCGCGTGCCACGCTGCCTTTGGGATGCTGATACCAGCCAGGGTCTTGGTAATCATTTTTACGAACATCTTTGCGCACTTTGAGTACGCTAAACATACCACCCATATCAATAGCGCCAAATGGGCCTGTGCCCGCCATCATGGGTGCCGTGTTGTGCGGAATCGCCATGCCCATTTCGCTCATCTCGGCCATACCACTCTCGCCCATGCTCATATACCTTGGCAACAGGGCTTGAATTTTTTCGGTCACACCACTGTGATCCACGCCGATATGTGTTGGCAGGGTATGCCCCATGGCGTTCATGGTGTGGTGTGATTTGTGACAATGAAACGCCCAATCGCCCTCTTCGTTGGCGACGAATTCAATTTGCCGCATTTGTCCAACGGCGACATCGGTTGTGACTTCAGGCCAGCGCGCGCTGCTTGGCACCGCACCGCCATCGGTTCCCGTTACCTCAAATTCGTGACCGTGAATATGAATAGGGTGATTGGTCATACTCAAGTTACCAACCCGAATACGCACACGATCATTTTTTTTCACCACCAAAGGATCAATGCCGGGGAAGATTCGGCTATTCCATGTCCACAAATTAAAGTCGACCATGGTCATCACTTTCGGTGTGTAGGCGCCAGGGTCAATGTCATAGGAGTTGAGCAGAAAGACAAAATCGCGATCAACTTCTTGAATATGCGGGTGCTTTCCCTTTGGGTGAGTCACCCAAAAGCCCATCATTCCCATCGCCATTTGCACCATTTCGTCAGCATGCGGGTGATACATGAAAGTGCCCGGGCGGCGGGCGATAAATTCATACACAAAAGTTTTACCCGGCTCGATAGCCGCTTGAGTAAGGCCGGAGACCCCATCCATGCCATTGGGTAGACGTTGTCCATGCCAATGCACGCTCGTGTGCTCGGGTAGTTTATTAGTGACAAAGATACGCACTCGATCACCTTCTACTACCTCAATGGTGGGGCCTGGTGATTGTCCGTTATATCCCCACAGGTGCGCTTTAAAACCCGGCGTCATCTCACGCACAACGGGCTCGGCAACCAGATGAAATTCCTTTACCCCTTGATTCATGCGCCAAGGCAATGACCACCCGTTCAGTGTGACAACGGGGTTGTAGGGGCGTCCCGTATTTGGTTGCAATGGCGGCATGCTATCGGGCGATTCTTGCGAAACGATCTCTGGCACGCTAGACAAAGCGACTTTGCTCACGCTTGCGGCGCTAATTGCACCGGCAATTGTCGCGCCAGTGCGACCAAGACGATTAAGAAAATGACGTCGATTCATAATGTGTCCTTTAATGTGCGGCGTTGCCAGAGCTACTCAAGCTACTAGCATTGTTGATGTTGGTCGCGGAAGTACTAGACGGCGCGCCAAACAGGAATGCTTGTGAGCTATTGATGCTGTGCAGCGAACTCGCCCGATAATCAGCGTCGGCTAACCAAAAATCGCGCTTCGTTTCTATCGCCAAACTTTGGCTGGCGAGTTGCGCTCGCGCTTGCGCAAGCAAATCAAAAACGCTCAATAGCATGCCGTTATAACGTAATTGGCTTTCGTCCAAAATTTGTTGCTTTAACGGCTCTAAGCGTTGCTCGACTTCTTGCGCTAATGCATACGTGGCAAGTAGTTGCTGGCGTGCTGATTGCATCTCAGCGTGTGCCAACATTGCAGTAGCACGCAAACGCGACGCCGCTTGCCGCCACTCTGCTTCGGCACGAGCGATCTTTGCATGACCGAAGTCGAACAGAGGAAGCTCCACACGCAGCTCCACACCATGTTGCGTGGGTTCGAAATTTGCACCGTTGCGTACTGCGCCAAGTTCCAACACACTGATGAATCGATTTGATGTAACTAAGCCAAATTTTTTTTCTAAGGCCAGCAGATCAGCGCGCGCCGCTTGGACATCAAGGCGTTGTTCCAAAGCGGCATTTTCTTGTGCAACTTTTTCTACCTCCAATGGGTTGTCGAACGGAGATAAGCGCTCGGGCAGAGACGGCAATTCGGCTGGCAGGCGCATCAGCGATGCTGTCTCAGACTGCCCGTTGATTTTGCGATCACTTAGGCCAAGGAGCAGCGCCAATCGAGCGCGCGCTTGTTGCGCAGCACTGTCAGCGCGCATTGCACCGAGTTTGATTTCAATATAACTATTTTGCTGAGTTGCGTTTTGGAGCGCACTAAAATTTCCCGCCTTCAGCATACGCGCTGAAAGGTCCGCTCCAGCCTGCGCGGCGGCGAGGGTTTGATCAAGCTTACGTTTTGTTTGCTCGGCTGCAATCGCATGGATATAAGCCTTTCGCGTTGTTAAAGCCAAGTGTAAGACTTGGTTGAGTAAAACACTTTGCGTTTGCGCGAGGCGTCGCTGCTCTAATGCGATTGCCAAAGGCATGGAAATGAGTTGTGCAATATTGAAGTGCAAACCACGCTCCACTTCGCGCTCCGAACCGCGATGTAAATATGCAAGGCTAAGTCCAGGATTCGCAAGTGTGCCTGCTTGCAGTAAGTCTGCTTCGGCAATGCCCAACTCAAACAACTCTGCTTGCAGGCTGGGGTTATTCAAGAGAGCGATTTGTACTGCATCATCGGCGCTTAGTTCATTGCTCAAAAGTGCGCGTACTTGCGTGTCGGCCAATTCGGCATCCGTCGCGCTACGTTGCCAATTGATACGCTTAGCGAGATGAGTTTGCGTCGCTTGTTCTAATTTTTGAAAAGCTGCATTGCCGTTCGTCGTGACGCAGGCTTGTAAAGATAAAGTTGTTAGCACGAGGGTCGCCGTGGCAAAGGGCGACATGTTGCGCGCACGTGAAAATAATGAAATGGCATGCATTTCATCTCCTTTAGGAATCGATCAGCAACAAAAAAGAATGGGGTTGCGACTTAGGAACTCATGCATTCCCGTAGGGGAAAACCTCGGGAAGAGCACACGGTCTATAAGCAATTTGGAAATAGAGGAGCGAAGGACTTAGCTTCGCGGAGGGCGTTTCTGCGAGTTAGGAATGAAATCAACAGGAAGTGGCATGCTTTGATCCACGCTTGCCAAATTCAAAGGGTCAAACGAAGACTGCCACGCCAGATCAACGATAGCGCTTGCTATATGGCAAGCTGCGCAATGGCTGCAGCTGGTTTTACAAACCGCATGTGAATTCTTCTGCTCGTGACAAGGCAGTTCGTCCATGGCTGAGGCCATGCCAATTTGAACTTGCATTTCACTCTTGGCTGGTGACATACCGCCGCATGCAGGCACAGCGAGGCTCGCCCAAGCCTGAAAAGGCACGGTCAGCATCAGCACAAAAGCAAAAATGAGGCGGCGCAAAGAAGTCATACTCGCGAGTATAGCAAAGCAAATGAACCAGGTTTTAGGCGATATCAAACATCGTTGTTTTACTAGTTGAGTCAGCGTATGGCGCGCAGCGCAAATACCTCTGACGTTCGTAAATCGAATTTTCAACACTTCCGCAAAAATGGCTTGGCTAGACGCGAAGCCGAAGCCAGTGCAAATGGTGCGGTAAGAGTCAAGAACGGCACGCCTAGCTGTTTTGCATGAGTGCTAATCTTTCCTTAGTGTGGCAAAGCGACAGCGCGCGCCGCGTTTCTTGCATTGTTGACCAAATAGGGCACAATGAACAATCTCGACAACCAGACCGACATACACACGCGACGCAGACAAAGCGCGCGTTTCATGGGGATTTTGATGATGACCGTGCCTATCATTATTGACTTCGAAGCGTCCGGCTTTGGCAAGGGCAGTTATCCGATTGAAGTGGGATTTTCTGGTCGCCACGGGGAAGGTTGGTGTTCGCTGATACGACCTGAAACCGATTGGCAACATTGGGATATTGCTGCGGCTCAAGTGCACCATATTCCGCGCGAAATTTTGCTCGAACGCGGTAAATCCACGTCCTACGTCGCTGAACAACTTAATTGCCTGCTGCATGGGCACAAAGTTTATTCTGACGGCTGGAGCCAAGATTACGTGTGGATGGCACGCTTGTTCGATGCAGCGGACATGGTGCCAAGTTTTAAACTCGCCGATTTACGTGAAATTATGAAACCTGAGCAAGAAGAATCTTGGCACGCCACCAAAGAGTGCGTGGAGAAAGAGCTTAATCTAAGTCGGCATCGTGCCAGTAGCGACGCCAAGGTACTCCAATTGACATGGCTACGCACGCATGATGCGGTGACGTGTAAGCGATGAGTACCGCCATCCATTGTGACGTGTTGGTAGTAGGTGGCGGCATCAACGGCACTGGCATTGCACGCGATGCGGCAGGGCGTGGCTTGTCGGTGGTCTTATGCGAAAAGGATGACCTTGCTTCGCATACGTCTTCAGCGTCTTCCAAGCTTATCCACGGTGGGCTGCGCTACCTAGAATATTTCGAATTTGATTTAGTGCGCAAAGCCTTGCTAGAGCGCGAAGTTCTAATGCGCTCCGCACCGCATTTAATTTCACCTTTAGGTTTTGTCATGCCTTACGTCAAAGGCTTGCGTCCTGCTTGGTTTTTGCGATTGGGGCTTTTCTTTTATGACCATTTGGCGAAGCGAGAACTACTCCCCGGTTCGTATGGCGTGAATTTCAAAACACACGAAGTCGGACAGCCGCTAAAGACAGATTTCACGCAAGGATTCATCTATGCTGACGGTTGGGTAGATGACGCTCGTTTGGTTGTGCTGAACGCCAAAGACGCAGCAGAAAAAGGCGCAAAAGTTTTCACGCGTACCCTGTGTAGCCAAGTTCATCAAGAAGACGGTTTGTGGCATGCCTTACTCACAGACGCAGATGGAACGAGCACTCCCCTGACCGCCAGAAGTTTGGTTAATGCAACTGGCGCATGGGCTGCGCAATTTCAGCAAGCCAGTATGCCCCACGTAGAAGGCAAAACGCTGCGTTTGATCAAGGGTAGCCACATCGTGGTGAAACGGCTTTTCCAACATCCTTACGCCTATATTTTTCAGCATAAAGACGGGCGTATCGTTTTTGTTATCCCCTACGAACGCGACTTCACGCTGATCGGTACGACCGATATCAACTACAAAGGCGACATTAATGCCGTCAAAATCAGCCAAGAAGAAATTGATTATCTCTGTTCTCTCAGCAGTGAATTTTTTAAGCAAACGATACTAGCAAAAGATGTAGTGCACACCTATGCGGGCGTGCGCCCATTAGTCGATGATGGCGCCGCAGATGCAAAAGCAATCACACGCGATTACCGGCTCGACCTCGAACAAAATGGGGCACCGCAGTTAACAGTTTTCGGCGGAAAAATAACCACTTACCGAAAATTAGCGGAAGAAGCTGTCGATATGCTGGCACCCACGCTTCATAATTTTAAAAAAGCCTGGAGCGCAAACGCCGTATTGCCGGGCGGTGATTTATTCGATTCGCAACCCAGTAATCAAGCGGTGCTGCAATTTGATGCTTACGTCAAAGCCATGCAAAAACAGTACGATTGGCTACCACCGGCATTAGTGCACCGATATGTGCTGGCTTATGGCAGCCGCATCAAGCAATTGCTCTTGATGTGTAGCAGTATCGATGACATGGGTGAAGAAATTGCAGCAGGCTTGTACGAACGCGAAGTCCGCTATTTGAAGCGCCATGAATGGGCAAGAACGGCGCAAGACATCCTTTGGCGGCGTTCTAAATTGGGCTTGCATCTATCCGCTGGAACAGAAGCGCTGTTAGACGCGTGGTTGGCAAAATCAGCGCAAACCTGATGCCCACACAAAAGTTAAACAATTAAACACGCGTCATGGTTTCGTTAACTTTTTGATTAGTGTCTTTATTTTTTGTTCACGATACCAATCGTTTGCATGAAAAAATCCCAAAATTCGCGCAAGTTTTTTCCGTACGGCAATGAAAATAGGTGTAGGCTTGACGACAATTTAGACAAATACCTATGACGATCGTGAATTCCAGCTTATGCTGCGTCGTGACGATTAATAGCTCATTTTTGCTCGATGAAGGTGCGCAATTTTCATACGCAGCTTCTTTTCTAGGAGAGCGAGACACCATGAATTCTTCCATTTATGACAAGACCGACAAAGGTCGAGAAGAAATCAACACGCGGCAATATCACCTTCCCTCTCGTCTGCGCTCATTACTCGTGCTGGTGGATGGCAAAACTTCTGTTGAAACCCTACTCAAAAAAATTGCTGGCTTAGGTCTAGACCTTGGCAACATCGAAGAACTTGAAGCGCAAGGTTTTATTGCGAGGAGCACCGAAAAAACCCCAAGCATGTCCACGACAGCAGCGGAAAAACCGCAACCAACAGTGGACGCCGAGCCGCACAAGAAAGCGACGGACGATGCGCAAGAGCTGCCAGCAAAAGCGCACATGGACGATGGTCAGCGTTTTCAGGCGCTCTACAACTTCTTTAACACCACCATAAAAAGTACCCTCGGACTGCGAGGTTTTACCTTACAACTGAAGGTGGAACGAGCCTCGACCATCCAGGATTTTCACGAACTACGACGCCCTTATATTGAAGCGATTTTCAAAGCAAAGGGAAGAGAAATGGCGATCAGCCTGCGTGACCGTCTTGATCAGTTACTCTACACACGCTCAGGCGAACAGGGTGACAAGATTATTGCTGACGAATAAGTCACGCTAAGTGCAGGCAAAGTGGTCACCCGATTTCACCGCGTATTTGCTTGCGCACCAGCCTCAGTCGGCAAATTCTTGTTATTCCACTTCCAAATTGATTGTCAATTGTCTCTAGGCGACGAGCCGCAGACGGCGCTGTAGCACGGCAAGGCGAAGGCAACAACGACACGGTTGATTTAGAAATGGAATTACCCCCCATCAGCTTCATTTGCATTTCATGCCCACGATTTGACGCATTGTCGCTTTGGCGATGAAGCGCGCTTTCCTTCTCAGTAAAGTGTTCTCTACACACAGTGTCGAACTAATAGTTTGACCAATATGGAGAACACCATGAATAAAACGGAATACATGAATACCCTGCGCCGCGAGCTGGAAGGCTTACCGGCCGAACTAATCGAGGATACGCTGTGGACCTACGAAGGCAAATTTGTCGATGGCTTGGTGGCGGGGCAAACTGAAGAGGAAATCGCCGCGAAACTGCCAACGCCGCAATTAGTCGCCGCACAAAAGCGCGCGAATTTGCGTCTGACGACCCTTAAAAATGATTTTAGTCCGAGTAATTTGCTCAGCTTGCTTGTCGCAACTTTGGGTGTATTGGTGTTCAATTTACTGATGGTTTTCCCCGCAGTGGTGTACACAGCAATGCTGTTTTCTGCATACGCCACGTCTTTGGCGTTTTACTTTGCAGGCATCATCATGACGGCCGCGAGCCTATCAGGTGTACCGCAAATGACCATAGAACTGCCAACCAGATATCACCACGTTAATTTCGAGCGCCACAATCATTCGTATGACGGCGACGTTTCAGTCGATATCTCTGGAAACGGCATTCATGTAACGCACGACAAGGGTGAAACGACTATTACCTCAGAAAAAGACGCCACGGATGAAAGTGCCAGCACTGCAGCACAAAGCACTGAAACCAAACCAGAAAAACGCAGCGTGCGCATTGGCAACCGCCTTAATGAAGTGAGTGCATTTAAAGGCTTTGGTCTTTTGTTAGGCGGCATTCTCTTATTCCTGTTCAGTCTGTTCATGACCAAAGTCACGTTTGTTGGTTTCAAACATTACTTACGTTGGAACATTTCTTTATTGCGATTACCGCACGCAGCTTAACAACTAGGCCACTCAAAGCAAGCAGCAATAACGAGCATCGAAACATTGAATCAAATCAAGGAGAAGATCATGAAAACATTAATCAAAACTGGCTTGGGCATGTTAGTCGCAGCCTTGGTGTTTATTGCCCTCACGGCTGGCTTTATGCGCGCCCATGCAGCGACGCCTACTGGCACAGAAAGCCGTCCAATTGAATCGGAAATCGTGAATATTGTGATGACGGGCCCTGTCGATCTAGAGCTTCGTCAGTCAGCAACGCCAAGCTTGATGTTAAAAGGCGAACTCAGCATGTTGCCTCGTATTACGACCAAAATCGAAGGTAAAACGCTCTATTTGGGTACGCGCGGCATCATCGTAACTATTCGCCAACCTTTGGTAGTCGAACTCGCCTTACCAAACTTAGAGAAATTGCAAATGCAGGGCAGTGGCGACGCGCGCATTAAAAACTTCAATGGCAAACGCCTGGACGTGACGATGCGTGGTTCTGGCGACTTGCATTTCGATGGCGACTTCCAGCAAATCGCCAGCACGAATTACGGCAGTGGCGATAGCGCTTGGAACTTACTGAACAACGAGCAAATTGATTTGGAATTATTCGGCTCAGGCGACGCAATTGTGCGCGGGCAAACCAAATCATTGAACAGCAAATTAATGGGTTCCGGTGATTTAGATGCGACGAATCTCAAAGCGGCACAAGCGGTAGTGACAGGTGGCGGTTCCGGTGACTTAAAAGTATTTGCTTCGCAGGAAGTGAAAGTGCGCCTGACTGGCAGCGGTGACGCGACGATCTATGGCAATCCAAGCAAGAAAATTGTAGATAAAACGGGTTCAGGTGAGATACGTTGGCAATAACTCATCAGTCTTCGTGTAAAACAGCTATCAAATCCGAAAGCGCAAACGGCGTGTTTGTCGCAAACTGACGACGAATTTCAAATTAAAAATCAAAAAAAGTAAAAAATTGTGAATTAAATTCATATTTACAATTGCTTACAGAATAAACTTTCATGATGAGTTGGGGCAAGAGATTCAGTATTTACGCAGAACAATTTTCTGCAATAATCAAATCGCTCTTGTTCTGCACTTGACATAATGATAGAGATCATTACGGCATGGCTTGCTCCAAAAGAGCACCGTGCCGAATTTATTTTACCCACAAGATTCGGATGTTTTGCTTTCATAGACCCACAGGTCTGTAAGGCCTTATGACCAAATCTTCATCAACATGAATTGAAAATATGATGGTTATTCGCAGTCGAGTTTTAGTTTGTCTAGGTGTGCTGGTTGGTATGCTAGTTGGTTCGGTGGGTAATGCGTTAGCGCAAGAGAGCTCGGCACTTTTTCTCAGCCGCGCTAACGCCAAAGTCGCGAAGGCCGCTGGTCTGAAATCAAAATGGGAAGGTCCAACCGACGGACCAAAATTACAAAAGAACAAAAAAATCGTCTATGTCGCCTCTGACATGAACGACGCTGGCATTTTTGGGGTTTATAACGGCTTACGTGAAGCCACTGCGGGCACTGGCTGGGAAATTCTCTTAATTGACTGCCGGCGTCAATGCAACCAAGCGTCAAAAGTCATCGCACAGGCGCTGGAATTCAAACCGCACGGCATTATTTTGTCTGGCATTGATGCAATCAATCAAAAAGCGGGGCTCGCTCTGGCACACGAAGCCAAAGTTCCCGTCGTTGGTTGGCACGCCAGCATCAAACCTGGCCCGATGGAAGGTTTGTTATTCACCAATATCACCAGCAACGCGAAAGAAGCCGCGCAAATTGCTGCGCTGTATGGCGTGGTGGAATCGAATAGCAAAGCCGGTATCGTGGTGTTTGCGGACTCTTCTAACCCTTACTCCACCGCCAAGTCCAGTGCGATTATTGAAGTCATTCGCCAGTGTGAAAGTTGTCGTTTGCTGAGCGTTGAAGAATTGCCTGTCGCTGAGGCGTATCGAAAAATGACGCCAGTGGTTGAAGGGCTGGCAAAAAAATTTGGTGCCAAGTGGACGCACGCTGTTGCTGTGAATGACGCCTATTTCGATTTCATGGAGAGACCTGAAGTTGCTGCGCTACTCGCCACGAATAAGGTGTTGGGCTTATCTGCGGGTGATGGCTCACAAAATGCGTACAAACGGATACGCACGAGTACTTTGCAAATCGGGACGGTGCCTGAACCGATCTTGCTGCATAGCTGGCAGATTGTTGACGAGCTCAATCGCGCATTTGCTGGCGTTGCCCCAAGTGGTTTTGTATCGCAAGTACACTTAGTCACCAGCCAAAATATTGCCTACGACGGTGGCCCCAAAAACGTGTTTGATCCATCGAACGATTTCCGCACCCACTACCAATCGTATTGGGGTAAATAGAGGGCAAATAAACACGCGCAGAATGCGGGATAATTCAGGGCGAAGGTAACACTTCGCCCTTTTTTATTTCCTACGTTGAAAATCTGGGTTTAACCCAGATTTTCCATTAGGATTTGTGACGATGGCGGATGCATTTTTCGAGGCAGTTTTGCCGCGACTGAGGCGCCAATAGCAAGCTATTGGCAAC
>JAIETO010000272.1 GCA_019745005.1 Burkholderiaceae bacterium | reverse complement strand
GAACGATGGACGTTTCCGGCGGATAGGCGGCGATAAAGAGATCAAGGTGAATGTACGAATCATCAGCGCCACGCATCGCAATCTTAGCAAAATGGTCGCTGCAGGGGAGTTTCGTGAGGATTTGTTTTATCGCCTCAATGTGCTGCAGCTCGATATGCCGGCCTTACGCGATCGACCTGAAGACATTCTATTGTTAGCGCGTCACTTCATCGAACGCGCCTGCACGCAAGCGCAAAAACCGATTTGCCGTCTAAATGGGGCGGCAGCGCAAGCCTTGCGCTCAAACCGTTGGCCGGGCAACGTGAGGCAGTTGCAAAACGTGGTGTTTCGCGCTATCACAATGTCGGATAACCGCGTGCTGGATGTGCTTGATTTGGATGTCGCCGAAGGCAGCGTTACGCTTGAGCCTTTAAGTTTTGAAGCGGGTGAAAGCTGGGACGAAACGGTCGCCGCGTTCGAAGCGGGCTTATTGAAGAAGCTTTACACACAATATCCGTCAAGCAGAAAATTGGCGCAGCGTTTGCAAACATCGCACTCCACTATCGCTGTGAAGCTCCGTAAGTTTGGCATCTCGCAGAAACGTTAAACACGTTTCAGGCGGACTTAATGCAATTTGTCGTCAGGGTTGTCAACATCTTCCGGCAAATTCACGGCGGGAATCACGTATTTTTCTTCGGCCCATGCGCCTAAATCAATTTGCTTGCAGCGATTGGAACAAAACGGGCGAAAGCGATTATCTTCAGTCCATGAAACTTTTTCCCCGCAGGCGGGGCAATCAACAATAGCGACCATGATCTTGACTCAGTGAAAATTAATACTAGCGTTGCGCACTTAAATCGGGGTTAGAAATTACAAAGCGTCAATTCAAACGGCACATCATTCTCGAACAGTTTTGGCTTTGAGACGCCGCCTTGCGACATAAAACGTATCCAAAGCATGTATTTATTCGCAGAAATCTCTGGAATAGCGCCTAATTCTTGATCGAGTTTGACACGCAAGAGCTGGTACATTTTGCCCTGCAACATTTGTTGGTAGCTACTATTGTTGGCAATGACTTTCACGGTGGAGCCGGATTCTCTGAGTAAGCCTAAGACGACATTAATTGCATCAAATAGCGGCGCAATGGGCGCGAACCAAGAGGAGATATCGGCAAAACGCTTTTCAGCGCTATTTTGTTGCCAAGCGTGGTAGCTAGGCAAGTCAAACTCACAGGCACCGCCCGGAATAATCGTTCGGCCTCGTATGCTCATTAGCCATTCATTGTCACGCACATTTTGGCCGGTTTTTCCGGTCGCAGCGATTAATGCACTGCTTACGCGGTCGACATCGCTGAGTACTTCGTCCAAGCGCTCTGCTTGCACGTTGGGGTTGGACTTAAAGCTGATTAAAGTTTGCTTCTGGCGCTCAAGTTCTTGTAGGAGATCAGACTTCAAATCGGCTCGACCAGCGACTTCGAGCATTTCGAAAATAGTGGACAGCGCGACATGGTGTTGCAAAGGATGAGATTGATGGATGAAAAAATTAAATTTTTCATACAAATCTTCCAATCGCAGTAACGTGCGAATACGCTCGTTGAAAGGGTATTCGTAAACAATCAAAATAATATTCCTGTCATGAGGATGGCGGCGCGGGTTTCTCGTGATTCTGAACTATGCGCCGCAAAATTACAAACTTTGCTTCCGTTTTATGCTGAAAATTTTCTGTCAGCGTGTTTGGTAGTTTTGCTCGGCGCCTCGTTTGAGAGCACTTCCATAAACGAGGTTTGCCTGATTTTGGCACATGAATTTTCCAACCGTCCAATTGAGCGCGTATCAAAAATCGCCTTGCTGCTCAATTTTTACTCAATTCACAATATACACGGTGCAGTGTCTCAACTTGATGCCTAATGCCATCCATCGCGCCATCATTCACAATGACGTCGTCAGCCGCCTCTAAACGCTGGGTTCTTGTGACTTGATTTTGCATAATCGCCAGCACTTGATCTCTGCTAAGGTTGTTTCTCTGCATCACTCGTGTTATCTGTAGCGCCTCTGGGCAATCAATTACAAGAATGCGTGTGACGCGCTGTCGCCATTTGCCGGATTCGACTAGCAAAGGCACTACAAATATTGAATAGGCTCCGCTTGCATTTGCGGCTTGATGTTCTGCTTCGGCACGTATCATAGGGTGCAGAATGCTTTCCAGCTTGGTTTTTTTCGTCGCGTCGGCGAAGACGAGTTCACGCATCTTGGCTCGGTTGAGTGCACCGCTTGGCAAGATGAAGTCGTCGCCGAATTGCTGCGCGATTGTGGCAATTGCACGGCCAAATGGTTTGGTTAGCGCATGTGCGATTTCATCCGTATCGATTAACGCCGCGCCGAGTTCTTGAAACATGAGAGCAACAGTCGTTTTTCCGCTCCCAATACCGCCTGTAAGGCCTACGCTGAACCGCATGTGAATGGATTACGTGACTGCGCGTAAATACTGCGCGGTGATGGATTGCCCCCAGAGCATAGCGATCAAACCGGCAGCTGCAAGGTAAGGTCCGAAAGGGATAGGTTTTTCACGATTCATTTTCTTTGTCAAAATGAGCGAAATTCCTACCACTGCACCGACCAATGAGGACAAGAGAATAATCAAAGGGAGCATGCTCCAGCCCAGCCAGGCGCCAAGGGCGGCCAAGAGCTTAAAGTCGCCGTAACCCATGCCTTCTTTTCCCGTCGCGTGCTTAAATAGCCAATAAATTGACCATAGCGTCAGATAGCCTACTGCGGCACCGATGACAGCGCTGTGCAGTGACGTAAAAGTGCCGAAAAGATTGACCAATAGACCGCCCCAAAGCAAGGTCAGGGTTAAATCATCAGGCAGTAATTGTGTGTCAGCATCAATAAACGTCAGGGCAATTAAGAACCAAAGAAACACTGCTGCTGCCAAACCCGTTACGCCGCTACCAAAACGCCAGATCATGTAGCCTGTGAGACATGCGGTGAGCGCTTCAACAATCGGATAGCGTGGTGAAATAGGCGTCTTACAGCCAGTGCATTTCCCACCAATTATCAAGTAACTAACGATGGGTATATTTTCTAGTGCTGAAATCTGGTGTTGACATACAGGACAAGCCGAACGCGGCACGACAAGACTGTAACGATCGGTATGAACTGGTTCTTGATTGTTTTCAGCAGCGACGAAGTTATCAATTTCGCGTTGCATCATGGTCGGGATGCGATGAATGACCACGTTTAAGAAGCTACCGACCAGCAGCCCGATGAGAACCGCCACCGCCGTGGGAAACCAAGTCCCAGGCGGCGCTGAATAAAGTAGTTCCAGCATTAAACAACCGCGCCAAGTTTGAAAATAGGCAAGTACATGGCGATCACAAGGCCACCGATGATTACGCCAAGTACGACCATAATTAGCGGCTCCATTAAGCTAGACAGAGATGCAACGGCCTCGTCGACTTCATCCTCGTAAAAGTCTGCGACTTTACCTAACATTGCATCCAGCGAACCGGATTCTTCGCCGATAGACACCATTTGTGTAACCATGTTTGGGAAGACATCAGCATTTTGCATCGCAACGGTTAGGCTTGTGCCTGTCGTCACTTCGGATTGAATCTTTATCGTTGCATCAAGATAAACCGCATTTCCTGAAGCTCCGCCAACCGAATCTAACGCCTCTACTAGCGGAACGCCAGCTGCAAACATAGTCGCCAAAGTTCGAGTCCAGCGAGCCATCGTCGCTTTTCTTATAACTATTCCGAAGATTGGCAATTGCAGAAGCAACCTGTCCATGAAGCGTTGCATCTTCAATGACCGCTGCCATGACTGAAAGAAAAAATAAATAGTTCCGAAAATGCCACCAAAAATTAAGTACCAATATGAAACGAAAAATTCTGAAATTGCAATAACAACCAATGTTGGCCCCGGTAGCTCCGCGCCAAACGTACTAAAAACTTTTTTAAATGCCGGAACAACAAACAACATAATGACCGCTGTGACGATGAAAGCGATCGATAGAATTGCAATCGGATAGGTCAATGCTGACTTAATTTTTGATTTGATTGCTAATGTTTTCTCTTTGTAAATAGCCAAACGGGTAAGCAAATCTTCGAGGATACCTGCTTGTTCGCCGGCACCTACCAAATTGCAGAACAAGGGATCGAAATAAAGCGGAAATTTCTTGAATGCATTACTTAAGCTTGTACCAGTTTCGACGTCTGCACGAATATCAAGGAGGAGTTTTGATACAGACGGATTTGCATGTCCTTTACCGACAATATCGAATGATTGAAGCAGGGGAACACCAGCCTTCATCATCGTGGCAAGTTGTCGGGTAAAAAGGCTGATGTCTTTTTCCGTAATTTTTTTACCGGAACTATAAGTTTTTTTCTTGACTTTAGTAACAACAATAC
The DNA here is from genome assembly GCA_019745005.1 of Burkholderiaceae bacterium. Taxonomy (GTDB): domain Bacteria; phylum Pseudomonadota; class Gammaproteobacteria; order Burkholderiales; family Burkholderiaceae_D; genus Undibacterium. The sequence continues at coordinate 6,111 of JAIETO010000272.1, read as the reverse complement.
CTTGGCGTCGCAAGCTCGCATTAATCACCGCCTCACCACTTGCGCGTGATTCTCCTTTGACGCTTTTGCCCGTTTTATCTTTACCTTCCCAAGCATACAAAATTTCTTTGACTTGGTTGGTCTTTAGGGGACGATTTGAGGTAGTTGCCATCTTGCTAGTCCTGTTCGATTATTCGTTGGTGCATCCTAGTACTTCTTCGAGACTTGTAATGCCTTGCTTTACCTTTTGCAAACCCGCCCGTCGCAATCCCAATACGCCTTCACTTTCGGACTGGAGTTTAATTTCTAAAGCCGATGCGCTGGTTAAGATAAGTCGTTCCAAAGCTTCAGTAATTGGCATGATTTGGTAAATACCTACTCGCCCTTTATAGCCTGAGCCGTTGCAACGCTCGCAGCCGACGGGGCCGTACGGCTTCCATGTACCGTCTAACTCTTCTTCTTTAAAGCCAGCTTGAAGCAAAATATCGTCGAGTATGCTGACGGGTTGTTTGCACGTGCAAAGTCGTCGTGTTAATCGCTGCGCAGTAATTAGGATGACCGACGACGCAATATTAAATGGTGCGACGCCCATATTCATCAAACGCGTTAAGGTCGAAGGCGCATCGTTAGTGTGCAGCGTCGAAAACACCATATGACCGGTTTGCGCGGCTTTAATGGCAATATCGGCGGTTTCCAAATCCCGAATCTCACCCACCATGATGATGTCAGGATCCTGTCGAAGGAATGATTTCAGCGCAACGGGGAACGTTAAGCCCGCCCTGTCGTTGATATTGACCTGATTGACTCCAGGCAAATTAATCTCGGCTGGATCTTCTGCGGTTGAAATGTTTATGCCGGGTTTATTGATCACATTTAGACACGTGTAAAGGGAGACTGTTTTCCCTGAGCCTGTTGGACCCGTTACCAGCACCATGCCGTATGGCCGCTGGATCGCATCAAGCAAAGTTTCTTTCTGGTCTGGATCATAGCCCAACGCATCAATACCCATCTGAGCTTGCGAGCCGTCCAAAATACGCATGACTATTTTTTCACCAAACAGAGTCGGCAAAGTACTGACACGGAAATCAATCGCTTTGGTTGGTGAGATTGCGAGTTTCATGCGGCCATCTTGCGGGACGCGTTTCTCAGAAATATCTAGCTTAGAAATAACTTTTATGCGCGAAACCAGTTTTTCCTTGATCGCAAGTGGCGGTTGGGCGATTTCCCGTAATTCACCATCCACGCGAAACCGTATGCGATAGAATTTTTCGAAAGGTTCAAAATGGAGGTCTGAAGCTCCCATGTTGATCGCATCAATCAACATTTTTTGTAAAAATTTGACGATTGGCGCGTCATCAACTTCGGAGTTTTGCGTATCTGTTGGTGTTCCAGAGGTTAGATCGTCTTCATTAAATTCAATGTCAAAATCGTCACCTGATAATTCATTCAGACTCTGTTCGGAACTTTTTCCGAGCTTATCCAACAGTTTGACCAAGGCATCATGTTGCACGACGACGAGTTCTACGCCTAAGCCCGTTTGGAATTTAATCTGATCCAGCGCGTTAGTGTTAGTTGGGTCGGAAATAGCGAGGGAGATTTTGTTACCGCGTTTGGCAAGCGCAACCATGCGTTGTTGCTGCATTAACTTCACGTCGACAATTTTTTCCGGCAGCATTGCCTCGTCAAACATGGTCAGATCGACTAAAGGGTAGCCAAATGTTTCAGAACAAAACGAGGCTAAATCGCGTGAATTAATGAGACCACTTTGGAGCAGCGTATCAACAAAAAAGGACTTCTCGGCGGCTGATTTTTTTTGCACAGGGTCGATTTGCGCTAAGGTCAGCAAATTTGCTTGCGTTAAGGCGCGTGCAAGACCCGAAGGTGATGCTTGAGTGGCGGAATGTGGTGTGGCAACAGACATAGGGGTCTCTAAAAATCGATGGCGCCAAGCTTGGTTAACCGATAATGCATATTAGCAAAGCATTTGTAAATCGCAGTTACATTTGGAAAAACATGCTTTCGAGAACTGAGTATAAAGCCGATCTTGCAATCCATCTAATTTGAATGCAAGTTTTTAAGATCTCGTATCAGTTTTGCCACTTTAATCGACTGGTGTTTGACCTGAATAACTTCAATCACGCAGGAGTCTGTTTTGATGCTGATGTGGGCATCGGGTATTTCTTGCAAATATTCCAAAATGAATCCGTTGAGCGTTTTCGGCCCATCCAGCGGAAAGTTGAGGTGAAGTCGTTTGTTGATATCGCGCAAAGTCGTGCTTCCTTCTAGCAAACACTCCTCATTTTCGTCCCAAGAAAATGTGTCCGCACGGGCGTCGCCGGGCATCGACGTGGTGAATTCGCCTATCATTTCTTCGATAATATCTTCTAAAGTGACCAGACCCTGCACTTCGCCATACTCATCGACGATGATGCCTAACTTTTCGCGATTCTCTTGAAAATATTGCAGTTGCGTGAAGACATCGGTATCCGAAGGTATGAAGTAGGGCGTCGTAAGGAGGCGGCGAAAATGCTCTACCGTCGGTTCATCTTGATGTAAGAGTGAAATTGCTTTGCGTACGTGCAATATACCGATAATGCGGTTGATTTCCCCTTCGTACACCGGCAATTTATTGTGATAGCACGTTGCTAGTTGATTCTTGATTTCATCAATCGACGTTGCTAAGTTGAGTGCCTCGACTTGAGCGCGCGGCGTCATTACATCGTTGACAGAAATTTTCTCGAGGTCAAAGAGATTCAACAGAATGCTTTTGTGTTTTTGTGGAATGAAGTTTCCACCTTCGAGAACAATTGAGCGAAGTTCTTCCGGTGACAAGCGGTGTTCACTGGTCTGCTTACTTAAATCGATTCGGAGTAAGCGCAATAAAAGATCCACGAAAAGATTGACGAACCAAATCACAGGTCGGTTGATTGTGACAAGCGGCCGCAGAAACAGGCTTGCCACCAAAGAAATACGCTCTGGATGCGTGGCACCGATGATTTTGGGCGAAATCTCTGCGAAAACGATGAGGAGAAATGCGACGACAGCGGTGGCAATTGTGATGACCTTGTCGTCGTTACCGAAGGCCTCAATAGCGAGAGAGGTGACCAAGGCCGTAACCAAGGCGTTTAAAACAGTGTTCGCGATCAATAAAACAGACAGCAACTTGTTGACGTGTTCGAGCAACCAGAGCGTTGTTTTCGCAAGCCGGTTGCCGCGTTTTGCCAAATGGCGCAGGCGATGCCGATTGACTGCCATTAAAGCAGTTTCTGACATGGAAAAACAGGCAGAAAGGAGAATGAGTCCGAAAAGACAGATTAGCTGCAACCACAGGGGAATATTGCTCATTTTGACGTTAGCATTGGTCCGGCTTGGGTAAACTTAGGCATTCTGCGCGGGCAGGGAGTTGCCATGTATGAAAACTCAATGGTTGCGATCCACCGCGAAATCAGCGAGATTGTGCAGAGTGCGTCTGTATTCGTTATCAGGAAAGCTTGCAATTGCTTGTTGGGCTGCGTTCGCCGCCTGCAAGGCCGCTTTTCTCGCATAATCTAATGCGCCCGACTCATTAATCGCGTTCAAAATGGCGTCAAACTTCGTTTCGTCACCCTCTTCAATGCAACGGCGAACAAGGTCTTTCTGCGATTCCGTGCCATATTTCATTAGGTAGATGAGAGGCAAGGTTGGTTTGCCTTCGCGCAAATCGTCGCCTACATTCTTGCCAATTTCTTGGCTATTACCCGAGTAATCTAAGACATCGTCGATGAGTTGAAAAGCCGTGCCTAAACAGCGCCCGTACTCGCCGGCACGTTGAATGTCGTTGTCGCCTGCACCCGCAATCAATGCGCCGATTTCACCTGCCGCTTCAAATAGCTTCGCCGTCTTTGAGCGTATGACTTCAAGATAACGTGCTTCAGTGACGTCAGGGTCATGCATATTGAGTAATTGCAATACTTCTCCCTCGGCAATCACATTGGTCGCGTCGGCCAATATTTGCATGATACGCATACTATCGATAGAAACCATCATCTGGAACGCACGCGAATACAAAAAATCGCCCACCAATACGGACGCTGCGTTGCCGAAGAGGGCATTGGCGGTTTGTCGTCCGCGACGCAGGGACGATTCATCGACCACATCATCGTGTAAAAGCGTCGCGGTATGAATAAATTCAACGATGGCGGCAAGATCGTAGTGGTGTTTACCGGAGTAAGAGAATGTATTGGCAACTAGCAATACCAAGATCGGACGGATACGTTTTCCGCCAGCGCTAATGATGTACTCTGAAATTTGGTTAACTAAGGGAACTTCTGAATGGAGTTGGGCGCGTATCACTTGATTGACGGCGGACATATCGGGAGCAACCATCTCCATGATATTTTTTTCTGGCATAAGAACTGACAAGGTGAAACCTGCTGAGAAGTTCAAGATGTAAGGATTATACGATGCCGCAAGTAGATTGCATGTGAACGGCGCTGGAAAATGGATTTTGCGGACGAAATTGTTATTTCAACATCGTGATTTGTTGTTGATTTAATATAGCCAGTATCGTACTAAGCCAATTTGCTGAAAAAATATGCAAATAGCTTTTGACGGCGATGCTAAGTCTATGTATAATTTGAGGTTTTCCCGATTTCTAGTTGCATTTGATCTGGAAGAAAATTCCGATTATTTATTTGATGAGGTTTCACATGTACGCGGTCATAAAAACCGGTGGCAAACAATATAAAGTTGTCGCTGGTGAAAAACTTAAAGTAGAACAGATACCTGCAGACATTGGCTCCGAACTCACCATTGATCAAGTACTCGCCATGGGCGAGGGGGAAACCATAAAGTTTGGTACACCCTTGGTTGCAGGTGCATCGGTGCTGGTTAAGGTCATCGACCAAGGTCGCCACGATAAAGTACGCATTTTCAAAATGCGTCGTCGTAAGCATTACCAAAAGCGCCAAGGCCATCGCCAAAATTACACAGAACTGCAGATCGTTTCAATCAACGCTTAATTTCGATTAATTTCGATTAAGTAGAAGATTAAACGGCAATCAACCTGAAATTAAGGAGCTATTAAATGGCACACAAAAAAGGCGGCGGCACCACGCGCAACGGCCGTGATTCAGAATCAAAACGCTTAGGCGTGAAGGTTTACGGCGGTCAAACTATCAATGCTGGCGGCATTATCATTCGTCAACGTGGAACTCGTATCCATGCTGGTGAAAATGTCGGCATGGGTAAAGACCACACTTTGTTTGCATTGGTGAACGGTAAAGTTCAGTTTGCAAAAAAAGGTGCTTCTCAGCACCAGTACGCAATTGTTGTTCCAGCACCTGCAGTTGCGGCTTAATTTTCGCAGCAAAGTTGTAATGATTTAGGTGCTCCGCGTGAGCGGGCAAGCAAAAAGGCTCTACCCATGGTGGAGCCTTTTTAATTTGGCTTAAAATATTTTGTATAAACTGAGGCGGTTCGGTTCAGTTTTACATGTGGAAGCAACACCATTCTGATGCAAATTCTTTGCATTGCAATTGACGATGACGCAACCGTCATCACTATGTTGTTACTTCTATTTTCTTGATAAATGCGGTGTGCGTTCTTTTTTGCGCTACCAGTTTAACAAGGATATCAACAGCATTTCTAGCTAATTGAATTAAGCAAATAAATTAACTGAGCGTCAGGCAATTAAACAAGGCTTAGATTCTTTTAGCGATTGACTGCGCGATCAAGCGCGCAAAAAACTTAGGCGGCAAATATGAAATTTATCGATGAAGCAAGAATCGAAGTGATCGCAGGTGACGGCGGCAATGGTGTCGCCTCATTTTGCAGGGAAAAATTTAGACCCTTCGGCGGGCCAGATGGTGGCGACGGCGGAAAAGGCGGCAGCATCATTGCGGTAGCCGATCGCAACATCAACACCCTAGTCGATTTTCGCTATGCCAAATTGCATAAAGCCAAGGACGGTGAAAATGGTCGTGGCGCCGATTGCTACGGCAAAGGCGCGGATGATGTGTTTTTGCGCATGCCCGTTGGAACCCTGATCGTTGACCGAAATACGGACGAAGAAATTGCCGATTTGACTGAGCATGGTCAAGAAGTGGTGTTGGTACGTGGTGGTGAAGGTGGCTGGGGCAATATTCATTTCAA
>JAIETO010000307.1 GCA_019745005.1 Burkholderiaceae bacterium | reverse complement strand
AGGCTTGCGCTTTGCGATTCGCGAAGGCGGTCGTACTGTTGGTGCCGGTGTTGTTGCTAAAATTATCGCTGGGTAATCCAAGTTAAACGTAATTTAGTTCGTTAGTGACTCGCTCTTTGTAATTTACGCGGTGGGTTTTTTAGAAAACTCATCGCCCGTTCTTTTTAGGAAAAAATATGTCAACAAATCAAAAAATCCGTATTCGCCTAAAGGCGTTTGACTACAAGCTGATCGATCAATCGGCATTAGAAATCGTAGAAACAGCAAAGCGCACAGGTGCGGTTGTAAAGGGTCCAGTGCCTTTGCCAACACGTATTCAGCGTTTTGACGTTTTACGTTCGCCTCACGTCAATAAGACCTCGCGTGACCAATTCGAAATTCGGACGCATCAACGTTTAATGGACATCGTTGATCCAACAGATAAAACTGTTGATGCATTAATGAAGTTAGATCTTCCAGCCGGCGTGGATGTGGAAATTAAGCTTCAGTGATATACGAAGTGTTAAAAATTTTGGCGCGCCCATTTTAGTAAAGCGACATACCATAATTTTTAAAAGATTCAAATAATTATTCTTGTAAAGTGAAAATTTACACGTTATAATCGAAGGCTCGGTTAGATAGGTGAACTTCTAACCGAGTTTATTAATTTATCAGCCTCACCCAATCGTAGGTGAGAATGGAGAAAAAAATGAGCTTGGGCCTAGTTGGTCGCAAGGTTGGTATGATGCGCATTTTTACTGATGATGGTGATTCAATTCCAGTCACGGTATTAGATGTGTCGAACAACCGCGTGACGCAAATCAAAACTCCTGAAATTGACGGATATTCCGCAGTTCAGGTTACATACGGTCAGCGCCGTGCATCTCGCGTTACAAAAGCGGCTGCAGGTCACCTCGCAAAAGCGGGCGTGGAAGCTGGATCCGTTCTAAAAGAATTCCGTGTTGATACTGTTAAGGCTGCCGAGTTGAAGGCGGGCGATGTTGTGCCTGTTGGAATGTTCGAGGCGGGTCAAATGGTTGATATTCAGGGCGTTACTATTGGTAAGGGCTATGCTGGCACGATCAAGCGCCATCATTTTGCCTCGGGCCGCGCATCACATGGTAACTCTCGTTCCCATAATGTTCCAGGTTCCATCGGTATGGCGCAAGATCCAGGTCGAGTATTTCCGGGTAAGCGTATGACTGGTCACTTGGGTGATGTTACTCGGACGGTGCAAAACTTGGAAATCGCCCGCATTGACGCGGAGCGTCAATTGTTGTTGGTGAAGGGTGCTGTGCCAGGCGCAAAAAACGGTCGTGTTGTCGTGTCTCCTGCGATCAAAGTTAAAAATAAGAAGGGGGCTTAATTATGGAACTGAAGCTCCTAAATGCTGAGGGTCAGTTTGGTGCAGAGGTGGTTGCGCCTGATACGATTTTTGGCCGTGAATACAACGAAGCGTTGATTCATCAAGTTGTAGTGGCTTACCAAGCAAATGCGCGTAGTGGTAATCGTAAGCAATTGGGTCGTGATGATGTTCATCACACCACTAAAAAACCTTGGCGTCAAAAAGGTACTGGTCGTGCTCGCGCAGGTATGTCGTCTTCGCCATTGTGGCGCGGAGGTGGTCGTGCATTCCCTAACTCCCCTGACGAAAATTTTTCACACAAAGTGAATAAAAAGATGTATCGCGCTGGAGTTTGTTCAATATTGTCTCAGTTGGCACGCGAAGGTCGTCTTTGTGTTGTTGATACTTTGGTGGTTGATGCGCCAAAGACAAAATTGCTTGCGGATAAATTAAAGGCGATGGGTTGTCTTGATTCCGTCTTGGTGATAACTGAAGATTTCAATGAAAATCTAATGTTGGCAGCACGCAATCTTGTCAATGTCTTAGTTGTTGAGCCGCGCTACGCAGATCCAGTTTCTTTGGTTTTCTATAAGAAAGTGTTGATCACGAAGCCAGCTTTAGCAAAAATTGAGGAGATGCTGGCATGAACTCATTAGTTAAGCATAGTGAAGAGCGCCTGATGAAGGTGTTGTTGGCGCCGGTGATTTCTGAGAAGGCAACCATGGTTGCTGAAAAGAATGAGCAGGTCGTATTTTTGGTGATGCAGGATGCTACAAAGCCAGAAATTAAAGCTGCGGTCGAGCTTCTGTTTAAGGTTCAAGTTGAATCGGTTCAGGTGGCAAACCGTATGGGTAAACAAAAACGTACTGGTAAATTTAATGGTCGCCGCAATCATACACGCAGAGCGTTCGTATGTTTGAAGCCTGGTCAGGAAATTAACTTTACAGAGGGGGCATAACTATGGCACTCGTAAAGATGAAGCCAACCTCGCCTGGGCGACGTGGCATGGTAAAAGTGGTAACGGAAGGTTTGTATAAAGGACGTCCGTTTGCTGCATTGCTTGAGAAAAAATCAAAGACTGCTGGCCGTAATAATAATGGTCACATCACCACCCGTCATATTGGTGGTGGACATAAACAGCATTATCGTTTGGTGGACTTCAAACGCACTAAAGACGGTATTCCAGCGACGGTTGAGCGTATCGAATACGACCCAAATCGCACTGCGCACATTGCTTTGTTGTGCTATGCAGACGGTGAGCGTCAATACATTATTGCTTCCAAAGGAATGGCTGCTGGTGATCAGGTGATGAATGGTTCGCAAGCGCCAATCAAATCTGGTAACTGTATGCCAATTCGGAACATTCCAGTGGGCACAACGATGCATTGTGTGGAAATGTTGCCTGGCAAAGGCGCGCAAATTGCACGCACCGCAGGTGCTGGCGTCGTGTTGATGGCTCGTGATGGTACCTACGCGCAAGTCCGTTTGCGCTCAGGCGAAGTGCGTCGCATCCACATTGAATGTCGCGCCACTGTTGGCGAAGTGGGTAATGGTGAGCACAATCTTCGTAAAATTGGTAAAGCTGGTGCTATGCGTTGGCGCGGTGTTCGTCCAACCGTTCGCGGTGTAGTGATGAATCCAGTAGACCATCCACATGGTGGTGGTGAGGGTAAGACTGCTGCTGGACGTCATCCTGTATCCCCTTGGGGTCAGCAAACAAAGGGTAAGAAGACGCGTCGCAATAAGCGCACGACTTCGATGATCGTTTCCCGCCGTGGCAAGAAATAAGGAAGAAAAATGACACGTTCAGCGAAAAAAGGGCCGTTTTGCGATGCCCATTTGGTGAAGAAAGTCGAAACAGCTCAGGCCGTTAAAGACAAGAAGCCAATTAAAACTTGGTCACGTCGGTCGACGATAATGCCCGACTTTATTGGGTTGACTATTGCGGTGCATAACGGTAAGCAGCACGTACCTGTGTATGTTTCTGAAAACATGGTTGGTCATAAGCTTGGCGAATTTGCTTTAACACGCACATTCAAAGGGCATGCGGCTGATAAGAAGGCAAAGAGATAGGTGCAATGATGGAAACAAAAGCAATATTGCGTGGCGTTCGCCTCTCGGAGCAAAAAGGCCGCCTTGTGGCTGATCTTATTCGCGGCAAAAAAGTTGACCAGGCATTGAATATTTTGGCGTTCAGCCCGAAAAAAGGCGCAACAATCATCAAGAAAGTGCTTGAGTCTGCAATAGCAAATGCCGAGCATAACGATGGCGCTGATATCGATGAATTGAAAGTTAAAACAATTTATGTCGAAAAGGGCGCGATTTTAAAGCGTTTCACGGCTCGTGCAAAAGGCCGTGGAGATCGTATTTCTAAACAATCCTGTCACATCTACGTGACTGTCGGTAACTAAGGGGTCACGATGGGACAGAAAATTCATCCAACCGGATTTCGTTTGGCAGTAACGCGGAATTGGTCTTCAAAATGGTATGCGGGTAGTTCCAATTTCGCTTCCATGCTTTTGGAAGACATCAAAGTTCGTGAATACCTTAAAAAGAAACTGAAAAGTGCATCTGTTGGGCGTATCACGATTGAGCGTCCAGCCAAAAATGCGCGCATTACGGTTTATAGCTCGCGTCCTGGCGTAGTCATCGGCAAGAAAGGCGAGGACATTGAGCTGTTGAAGGCCGACTTGACCAAGATTATGGGCGTGCCTGTGCATGTCAATATCGAGGAAATTCGCAAGCCAGAAATCGATGCCCAATTGATCGCTGATTCAATCTCTCAGCAGCTTGAAAAGCGTATTATGTTTCGCCGTGCGATGAAGCGCGCCATGCAAAATGCAATGCGCTTAGGTGCAAAGGGTATCAAAATCATGTCGAGCGGCCGTCTGAACGGAATCGAAATCGCACGTAAAGAGTGGTATCGCGAAGGACGAGTGCCTTTGCATACATTGCGCGCGGATATTGATTACGGATTTAGCGAAGCATCTACGACATATGGAATTATTGGTGTCAAAGTGTGGGTGTACAAAGGTGATCGTTTGCCAAATGGTGACGCGCCAGTGATTGAGTCGGTGCAAGAAGACGATAAAAAGCGCCGCGGCCCGCGTCGTGAAGATGGAAAGCCAGCGAGTCGTCCACGTGCGAAACGCCCCGAAGGACAACCAGTTTCAGCTGGTGCTGCAGTGCCAGCGGTTAAGCGTGTTCACGCTAAGGCTGCAGTTGCCGCAGCTCCGGTAGAGAAAGCAGGAGAATAATTATGCTGCAACCAGCGCGCAGAAAATATCGGAAAGAACAAAAGGGACGCAATAAAGGCATTTCTCACGAGCGAGGTACGGCTGTATCTTTCGGTGAGTTTGGTTTGAAGGCGATCGGTCGCGGGCGTATTACTGCTCGCCAAATTGAGGCGGCACGTCGAGCGATGACTCGCCACATTAAACGTGGTGGGCGTATTTGGATTCGTATTTTTCCAGATAAGCCGATCTCGCAAAAGCCTGCTGAAGTTCGTATGGGTAATGGTAAGGGTAATCCAGAGTATTACGTTGCCGAAATCCAGCCGGGCAAGATGTTATATGAAATGGATGGCGTTGATGAAGCCTTGGCTCGTGAAGCGTTTCGTCTCGCAGCAGCAAAATTACCACTACTGACGACTTTCGTAGTTCGTCAAGTTGGTCAATAAGAGGGGTTGAAAATGAAAGCATCAGAACTCCAAGGAAAAGACGAAGTCGCTTTGAGTAAGGAACTAAATGAGTTGCTTAAGGCGCAGTTCAGTTTGCGTATGCAAATAGCTACGCAACAACTGAATAATACTTCTCAACTCAAAAAAGTTCGTCGCGACATTGCTCGCGTGAAAACTGTAATGACTCAGAAGGGTGTCAAATAATGAACGATCAAGTTAAAGTTGCTTTGAAGCGCACATTAATTGGCAAAGTTGTCTCGGACAAGATGAATAAAACGGTGACTGTTCTAGTTGAGCGCCACGTGAAGCATCCACTGTATGGCAAGATCATTATGCGCACAGCGAAGTATCATGCTCATGATGAGGCGAATCAGGCGAAGGCGGGCGACACAGTTGAAATTCAAGAAGGTCGTCCAATTTCGAAGACCAAAGCTTGGACGGTGACAAGAGTTGTTCAGGTTGCACAGGTTCTTTAAAAAAACCTTGCACAAGCAGGGTTTTTAGTGTCATAATGACGGACTGTTATTTTTAAAAGTAAGTAACAGTCCAATGTTCCCCTAAGAGCGTTTCTTGGGGTTGTTAAAAAAGTCCACCTAATCGCCTTTTGGAAGCCGAGAAATCGTTCTGAATGGTGACGGGACCAAGACTGACCGCGATGATATGTTTCATTGCGGATTAAGTTGGGAAAGAAAATTATGATTCAGACAGAAAGTCGGCTGGAAGTGGCTGACAATACCGGTGCGCGTGAGGTTTTGTGCATTAAGGTGTTGGGCGGCTCGAAGCGCCGTTATGCAAGTATTGGTGATGTGATCAAGGTGACGGTGAAGTCTGCTGCGCCTCGTGGTCGCGTAAAAAAAGGTGAGATATACAACGCGGTTGTTGTTCGAACAGCCAAAGGTGTTCGCCGTCAAGATGGTTCCTTGGTTAAGTTTGATGGTAACGCTGCGGTCTTATTGAACGCGAAACTTGAGCCGATTGGTACGCGTATCTTTGGGCCGGTGACGCGAGAATTGCGTACTGAGCGCTTCATGAAGATTGTGTCTTTGGCGCCTGAAGTTTTGTAAGGGGTTGTTATGAATAAAATTCGTAAAAACGACGAGGTAATCGTGTTGACTGGAAAAGACGCTGGAAAGCGTGGGACGGTTCAGCAGTGCGTAGACGCAGATTACGTTGTTGTTGCTGGTGTGAATGTCGCAAAAAAAGCGACAAAGCCAAACCCCATGACGGGTGCGGTAGGTGGCATCGTTGATAAGCTGATGCCGATACATGTGTCAAATGTTGCGTTGTTTAATGCGGCGTCTGGCAAGGCAGACCGAGTTGGTTTTAAGATTGTGGATGGTAAAAAAGTCCGTATTTTTAAATCGACCGGCGAAGTTGTGAAGGCATAAGATCATGGCTCGTCTACAAGCGTTTTACAAAGAAAAAGTTGTTGGCGATCTGACTGCTAAGTTTGGATACAAGTCATCAATGGAAGTGCCTCGTCTATTAAAGATTACCCTGAACATGGGTTTGTCTGAGGCGATAGCGGATAAAAAGATAATTGAGCATGCGGTCGGTGATCTGACGAAAATCGCGGGTCAAAAGCCGGTGGTGACTAAGGCTCGCAAAGCGATCGCTGGCTTTAAGATTCGTGAGGGTTATCCGATCGGCTGTATGGTAACTTTGCGCGGTGCGCATATGTATGAGTTCTTGGATCGTTTTGTAACTGTGGCGTTGCCACGCGTGCGAGATTTTCGTGGTGTTTCAGGCCGTGCTTTTGATGGTCGTGGAAACTACAACATCGGGGTGAAGGAGCAGATCATTTTTCCTGAAATCGAGTACGACAAAATTGATGCATTGCGTGGTATGAATATTAGTATTACTACGACAGCAAAGACCGACGAAGAGGCGAAAGCTCTCCTCGCCGCATTTAAATTTCCGTTCAGAAACTGAGGTCGCCATGGCAAAACTGGCACTGATTAATCGTGAGCAAAAACGCGCAGACCTAGTAAAGAAATTTGCTGGTAAGCGTGCTGAGTTGAAGGTCATTATCGATGACCAATCTAAGACTGAAGAAGAGCGCTATTTGGCTCGTTTGAAGTTGCAGGCTTTGCCGCGAAATTCGAATCCGACCCGTCAGCGCAATCGTTGTGCGCTAACTGGTCGCCCACGTGGCACTTTCCGTAAATTCGGATTGGGTCGCATTAAACTCCGTGAATTCGCCATGCGTGGTGAGATCCCCGGAATGACTAAAGCCAGCTGGTAATAGGAGAATATGCAATGAGTATGAGCGATCCTATCGCCGATATGCTGACACGCATTCGCAATGCCCAAGTAGTGCAAAAAACGGCAGTTGCAATGCCATCATCGAAAGTAAAGATTGCGATCGCAATCGTTCTTAAGGATGAAGGTTACATAGAGGATTTCGCAGTAACAGAAGACGCTGGTAAATCAGAGTTAAAAATCGGATTGAAATATTACGCCGGTCGCCCAGTAATTGAGCGCCTTGAGCGGGTATCTCGCCCGGGTTTGCGGATTTACAAGGGTAAGGACGAGATTCCGAGCGTAATGAATGGTTTAGGTGTGGCGATTGTGTCCACTCCTAAGGGTGTTATGACCGATCGCAAGGCGCGCGCCACCGGAGTTGGTGGTGAAGTGATTTGCTACGTCGCCTAAGGAGTAGAAGATGTCACGAGTAGGTAAAATGCCAATCGTACTGCCTAAAGGTGCTGAAGTTGCGGTGTCGGCAGTGCAGATTACGGTCAAGGGTCCCATGGGTGTCTTGACGCAAGGTTTGAATGGTCTCGTTAATGTGGCTAATGACAATGGTACGTTAAGTTTCTCGCCGACCTCTGAGGGTCGCGAGGCAAATGCGATGACTGGTACATTGCGCGCACTGGTCAACAATATGGTGATCGGTGTAACTAAAGGCTACGAAAAAAAGCTGACATTGGTTGGTGTCGGATACAAGGCGCAAGCGCAGGGCGATAAGCTTAATCTTTCTTTGGGCTTCTCTCACCCAGTTGTTCATCAAATGCCTGAGGGTGTAAGTTGTGCAACCCCGTTGCCAACCGAAATCCTGATCAAGGGTGTTGATAAGCAACGAGTTGGTCAAGTTGCAGCTGAAGTTCGTGCATACCGCAGTCCTGAGCCCTACAAGGGTAAGGGCGTCCGCTACGCGGACGAAGTGGTTGTGATCAAAGAAACTAAGAAGAAGTAATAGGGGTTGACGATGGATAAGAAACAATCACGTCTGCGCCGCGCGACTCAAACACGTGCCAAAATCGCAGAGCTAAAGGTCACACGACTGTCAGTGCATCGTACGAACTTGCATATTTACGCAAATATTATCGGCCCTGATGCAAAGATTTTGGCGTCGGCGTCGACAGTTGAAGCGGAAGTCAGGGCTATGTTAGCGGCAGATTCTGGTAATGGCGGTAACGCAGCCGCAGCCACCTTGGTCGGCAAGCGCGTCGCAGAAAAAGCTTTAAAAGCAGGGATAACCGAGGTTGCGTTTGATCGCTCCGGTTTCCGTTACCATGGTCGCATCAAGGCGCTTGCAGAAGCTGCGCGTGAAGCTGGCTTGAAGTTCTAAGGATAAAACGTCATGGCAAAAATGCAAGCAAAGATGGCCTCGGAAAAACCAGATGATGGTATGCGTGAGAAGATGATCGCGATCAACCGTGTCACGAAAGTCGTGAAGGGTGGTCGGATTATGGGATTCGCTGCACTAACCGTGGTCGGTGATGGCGATGGTCGTATCGGTATGGGTAAGGGCAAGTCAAAAGAAGTTCCGGTTGCCGTTCAGAAAGCGATGGAAGAAGCGCGTCGCAAGATGATTAAAGTAACGTTGAAAAACGGCACCTTGCAACATGCGGTCACAGGTCAGCATGGCGCATCAAAAGTAATGATGATGCCCGCAAAAGAAGGTACTGGTGTTATCGCTGGTGGTCCAATGCGTGCAATATTCGAGGTGCTGGGCGTTGTGAACGTTGTTGCAAAGTCAAACGGATCAACCAATCCGTACAATATGGTGCGCGCAACTCTCGATGGGTTGTCAAAAATGAGTACTCCTTCAGAGATTGCTGCTAAGCGCGGCAAGTCACTGGAAGATATATTGGGTTAAGGTGACAATAATGACTAAAACTGTAAAAGTGACCTTGGTCAAAGGCTTGATCGGAACGCGCGAATCGCACCGTGCTACTGTTCGCGGCTTGGGTTTGCGTAGAGTCAACTCAGTCTCTGAGTTGCAAGACACGCCATCCGTTCGCGGTATGATCAATAAGGTCTCTTATCTTGTGAAAGTGGTTTCGTGAGCCCCTTGGGCGACGATCGGAGTTAATTATGGAATTAAATACAATACAACCAGCTGACGGCGCGAAGCATTATAAGCGTCGCGTTGGTCGCGGAATTGGTTCGGGATTAGGCAAGACAGCTGGTCGTGGTCATAAAGGTCAAAAATCGCGTACAGGCGGCTTTCACAAAGTTGGTTTTGAAGGTGGTCAAATGCCTTTGCAACGTCGTTTGCCAAAACGTGGTTTTAAATCGTTAGCTGCGCCTTACAAAGCTGAAGTTCGCTTGTCGGATTTGGAAGCTTTGCCAGTATCAGAAATCGATATTTTGGCGTTAAAACAGGCAGGTGTAGTTTCTGAGTTGGCTCGCGTTGTTCGCGTTATTTTGTCTGGCGAAATTACGAAAAAAGTTAATTTGAATGGCTTGATTGCTACCAAGGGGGCGAAAGCCGCTATTGAAGCTGTCGGCGGTACTGTTGCTTAATCTCTACGGAAAATTGGAGCAATAATTGGCGACATCTCCGCAACAAGCTAAAAGTGCCGCAAGCGGTTTTCCTTGGGCGAGACTTTGGTTTCTATTGGGCGCGTTAGTCGTTTATAGAATCGGTGCGCACATCCCCGTGCCAGGCATTGATGCAAAAGCGTTAGAAGAATTGTTTAGGCAAAACCAAGGCGGTATCTTGGGTATGTTTAATATGTTTTCCGGTGGTGCACTCGCGCGTTTCGCGGTGTTCGCGTTGGGAATAACGCCATACATTTCTGCGTCCATCATCATGCAGTTGATGTCGATTGTCTCACCACAATTAGAGGCGCTTAAGAAAGAAGGTGAATCTGGTCGTCGCAAGATCACTCAATATACAAGGTACGGAACCTTAGTTCTTGCGACTCTCCAAGCATACTTCATTGCATTCGGTTTGGAAGGACAAGCAGGTTTGGTAATTGATCCCGGCATGGCCTTTCGGGTCACGACCGTTATTACTTTGGTGACCGGCACATTGTTTTTAATGTGGTTGGGGGAGCAGATTACTGAGCGTGGTTTGGGTAACGGAATTTCTATCATTATTTTTGCTGGTATCGCAGCGGGTCTGCCAGGTGGGTTAGCGAATTTGTTTGAGTTGGTTCGCAATGGATCGATAGGAAATTTCTCTGCTCTCGTGATCTGCGCTATGGTTCCCGCGGTGACGTTTGCAGTCGTTTTTATCGAGCGTGGTCAGAGAAAAATTTTGGTGAATTACGC